>VSOH01000189.1 GCA_009774735.1 Clostridiales bacterium | reverse complement strand
ATTATAAATATCCCGAATCATCTGGTAAAAGATGTTAAAATAATGTTCGGAATCATATTCCTTAATTTTATTTTTAACACAATAACCACTATATTCAGCAGTGCCCCATACATAAAGAACAAGATTTATCTGCAGTCTATAAGAGATATTCAGAGCAGCTTAGTCAGAGCAATTCTGTTATTGGTTTTATTCTCCTTCTTTGCTCCGAATGTTTATTACACGGGCTTGGCATCTTTAATTCCGAGTATGATTGTAATTATGTATAACATATATTACAAAAAAAAGCTTGTTCCCGAACTAAAAGTCAGCCGAAAAAACTTTTCAATTGCTACTATAAAAGAGCTTGTTTCACAGGGAATTTGGAATTCAGTTTCTCAGCTCGGTATGCTTTTGTGCACAGGATTGGATTTGCTGATTGCAAATCTGTATATCAGTGAAACGGATATGGGTATTTTATCTGTTGCAAAAAGTATGCCGAATGTAATAAGCGGTTTAACAAGCTCGCTTGGCAGTGTTTTCTATGCTCAGATGGTTTTGTATTATGCTAAGGATGACATTGAGGGTCTTGCTAAAATCGTTAAGCGTTCGTCAATGATTATTGGTGCTATTGTTACGATTCCTGTTGCTTTTTTAATCAGCTATGGTACGGAGTTTTATAGTTTGTGGCAGCCTACACTGGATGCCAAACAGCTTCAGCTTCTGTCCATCCTGACTGCACTTACATTTGTATTTTATGCCGGTGGTACTAATATTTCAAATATCTTTACTATAACACTGCATATTAAGCAAAATGCATCAGCAATTATAGTTACCGGTTTCGCAAGTGTTGTTGTTACACTTCTTTTATTAAAATATACAAACCTTGGAATAATTGCAATTGCAGGTGTCAGTCCCGTATTGACAATAATCAGAACTGTTTTCTTTAATGTTACGCAAGCAGCAAAATATATAGGCAAAAAGAAAACTGAATTTGCACCGGTGATACTAAGATCTGTTTTAGGTACAGTTATATTAAGCGGTTTAGGCTATCTGTTAAAACACGTGCTTCCTTCTGATTCATGGGTAATGCTTATAATTTCTGCAGTTTTATTCGGTATTATATCATTAGGCTTAAATATGATTATTTTTATGAATAAGGACTCACGAAAAGAGTTTATCGCAATGGTAAAAACACAGCTGCATATCAGTAAATAAAGGTGACATTATGGAAAAAGGATTAATATCGGTAATTGTACCGGTGTATAATACGGCGGATTATCTGCACATATGTTTAAATTCAATACTATCAAATACATATAAAAATCTTGAGGTTATTTGTGTAAATGACGGCAGTAAGGATAACAGCAGTCAGATATTGCGTGAATTGGCTGAGAAAGACAGCAGAGTAAAAATTATTGAGCAGGAAAATCAGGGCGTTTCTGTTGCAAGAAACAATGCACTTGATGCAGCAAATGGTGAGTACATTTCATTTGTTGACAGTGATGATTGGCTGCATCCTCAGTATTATGAAATTCTGTTGTATTTGCTGGAGGAGAAAAAATCAGATATTGCTGTTTGTCAGTTCAAGAACTGTAAAGAGTATGCAGCTGATTTTAAAGCATATGACAGCTTAGATACTATTTCTTATGTCAGACATAATAACGCTTCACAAATCAATGGTGACGACAGGACTAATATTTCAAGAGCATTGTATAGAGCCGAAGTAATTGGTGATATAAGGTTTAAAGAGAAGTTAATACTCTGTGAAGATGTATTATTCAATGTTGAGGTTTTCTTTAAAAATAATCTTTCCGGTATTACTGTCACAAAGGAAAAGCTCTATTACTATTATCAGAGAGAGGATTCTGCAGTTCATAGTCTGTCTAATATTGCAAAGCTTGATTCTATTGATTGGTATTTAAGTCATATTGAAGAGTTTAAAACCGATTATTCTAAAAAGGAAGTAATAAGCGAGGCAGTAAAATCCTTATTATGGCTGAGATTTTGCTGCAAGTATTCTTATAACAAGAAAGAGCTGCGTGAAATTGTAAAGCCGAGAATAGAAAAGTGTAATAGGTATTTAGATTTGTTCGGTAATAAAAAACGGAAGGTGTATGGGCTTATGCTGGCTCATCCGTTTGTGTATAAAGCGTTTAGAATATATCAGGATAAAGCAATATTATTAACAATCTATGATTTGAAACATCCGCATTCAATTGCAGAGAATAAAAATAAAAAGTGGAGAAAGTTGGCCTATAACTTTCTTTCAAAGCTTTAATGGTGTGAATTTATGACTAAGCTAAAAGATATTCTAATTAAGTTAGTGCTTTTTGTGCTGAAAAAATGTAAGACTAAAAATTATATTGTTTTTGAAAGTCAGCCTTTTTATTCTGACAATACAAAATTTGTATTTGATGAGCTTGTCAAAAGAAATGTGAATAAAAAATTCAAGATGATATGGATAGCTGATAATGGTACAAATTCAAAAGAAATTCATTGCGATAATGTAAAAATAATTGAAGGCAATAGCTTTTTGAACAGTTTAAAAAAACAGTATGCAATTTCTGCAGCAAAGGCTGTTATTGTGTCTAATGAGCTGCTGAAAAAAATTAATCCGCGAAAGCAATTGTTTATTGACCTTGCACATGGTGCGGCACTTAAAAATTGCAGCGGTCATTATAATTTGCCTGATTGTTATGATAAGGCGGTTTGCTTGTCACCGTATTTAGCAAAATTTGATGCTGTTAATTTTAATTGTGATGAAGAAAAAATGCTGCCTCTCGGCTATCCGAGAAACGATTTGCTTTTTGGTGAAAAAATAGATTTGCATAAGTTTTTTTCGGCATCAGATTTTGATAAGGCTGTTTATTGGATGCCCACATACAGACAGCACAAAAACGGAAAATATAATACAAGCTCAATTTCTTTTCCCATTATATATGATGAAAAGATTGCAGAAAGAATAAGTCTAAAGGCAGCGGAGGAAAGGGTTTTAATCATAATTAAACCTCATCCCGCTCAGGATATGAGTCGGATTACCAAGCTGAATTTACAGAATATTGTTTTCATTGACAATGAATTTTTGTCAAAAAACAGGCTGGAAAACTATGAGCTGCTGCGAAGCGTTGATGCTCTTATAAGCGATTACTCATCGGTATATTATGATTATCTTCTTTGTGATAAACCAATAGGTCTTTGCTTTGATGATTTTGAAGAATATAGCAGCAATGAAGGTTTCACTGTTGATCCGGATTTCATTTTGGCAGGCGGTGAAAAACTCTATAATGCACAGGATTTGTGTGACTTTATCGGACGTATTGCGGTTAATCAGGACATACTCATTGAAAAAAGGAATGAAATAAAAAAACTGTGTCACACTTTTTGTGATAATAAATCCACTCAAAGGGTTACAGATTATATCTTAGAACAGCTTAATAATTATTAGGAGTAATATGAACACTAAATTAATAAAGAGAAAAATTGCAAATAAGCAGAACGATATTGACGATGTCCCTGTCGATACCGCTCTGCTTATCTGCAATTTAGAGTTATAAATTTAGTCGGATGATCTGCTCATACAGCACTGCAAACTTTTTCCGGATGATAGTGTTTGTGTGG
>VSOH01000188.1 GCA_009774735.1 Clostridiales bacterium | reverse complement strand
CAGGAGAGGGGATATTAACATCGCCGTTTTCATATCCCGTTCCCGAAAGACACCATCTGTCCTCATCAACATATTGTTTTATAAGGCTGAATGCCTTCGGATAAATCTGCTCAATTATTTCATACCTGTAAGCACCTTCAAAATTGAACTTATAGTTCGGGTATTTTTCAATAAGATCAAAGTTTTTAGTAAGTGTGTCAGGTATAAATTCGTTAATTGTTTTGCTGATTGTCCATCTCCATACCGTGTCAAGATGAGCGGTAGAAACAGCATAAGCTTTTTTCTTTTCCATAAAGCAGTCCTTACTTTTCAATAATTTCGTATGTAAATTCGTATTTCTCCTGAAGAGCTTTTACCTTTTCCTCGTTATCCTCGATAAAGGTTTTGGTATATACACTCTTGCCGTCAACAGAATAATCCTTGACAATCTGGTTGAGTGCATCCCATGCTTCAGCCTCTTTGTCATAACCATCCTCAAATTTAATCAAAAACTCTCTGTGTTTTGGAATTCTTACTTTCATATCAGTTCTCCTAAAAAAATTAATTATAATTATTATATATTTAAAACAATTTTATTGCAATATATATTTTGATTTATGCACAAGTATTTTTTCTGCATTGCTAATGGCTTTTTCAACGCTTGTATTACAATCAACAAGACTTATCATTTTATCACCAAGTTTTACATCCTCAATAATGCCGCTTACAATGATACACTTTTTGCTGAATTTTCTGCAAAGCTTATCGATTTTGTACGGTAGCTTTCCCATAAGCGTTTGATTGTCCGTTTTGCCTTCTCCTGTAATAACTATATCTGCAGATTTTATTTTTTCTTCCAAATTCGCGACCTCGGCAAGGATATCAAAACCGCTTTTGATATTACCGCCGAAAACCGAATACAATCCACCGCATATTCCTCCTGCGGCACCGCTGCCTTTTACTTTGCCGATGTCACACGGAAGAAATGCATTGAATTGTTTAAGTCCGTTATCAAGTCTTACAACATCACTGTCACTTGCACCCTTTTGCTTTGCAAATACAAAGGCAGCACCATTTTTGCCATAATATTCATTGGTAACATCGCAAGCGTATGTAAAGTTAATTCCCTTTACGATATTTCTTAGATTAACACCAAAAATATTTTCTAAATCACTTCCTGTAGGATGCTCAATTATTTCCCCGTCAATATCTCTGAAAATACCGCCAAGTGCTGCCAGTACACCTGCTCCGCCGTCACAGCATCCACTGCCTCCAAGACCAAGTATAATATTTCTGAAACCATTGATATAAGCTGTTTTTATCAGTTCACCCGTACCATAGGAGCTTGCCTGCATAACACATTTTCTTTTCTGCAATCCACTGGCTGCGGCACATTCAATTACAGCCGTATCATTATATGTATATATAGGTGCCGTTATTGCTTTGCCATATATGTCGCTGCAACTGCTGTAAAGTGTTTCGCCATTACATAAATTGCTGAGGCATTGTCCGAAACCTTCACCGCCGTCAGCAAAGGGGAGGGTAATTATTTCATTGTTCGGGTCGTAATCCGACAGCCCTTTTTTTATGCACGCACAAACCTGTGCTGAGCTGAGTGTTCCTTTAAAGCTGTCAGGGACAATCAGTATTTTCATAACCATTTCACCTCAAAAGCTATTTTAACACAATTGATATAACTTATCAATTGTGTTAAATACTTATATGCTGCCTTATTGATTGTTGTCTTGTTTTTTACTGAACAGGTAAATGAATTTTACGATGGCAGAGGCTATTACAGCACCCAGAGCAATACCAAGTCCGGATAAAAGTGTTGATGAAGCGTAGCTGTTCATTAGTTCCTTATTTCCGTTGATTGCCCAAAACATTGTGTAATATATAGAGCTTCCCGGCAGCAAAGGGATTGTAGAGGGCATAAGTGTTACCGTTGTAGGTGTTTTTATAATTCTTGCAATAATTTCACAATACATACTGAGAATAATCATAGCAGTAAGGCAGGATATAAAATCATTGAAAAAGAGCGACATAGTTCTTTCTATTCCTGCTGATATAAGACTGCCTAAAGCAATATATACCAGCGCTTTTTTAGGTGCTTTCATTGTAACCGCAAATCCGATTGTGCCAAGAACACAGGTTAAAATTTGTATAATTAAATCCATTTTATAATAAAAATTCCTCCTGCCACGCCAAGAGCAATAGCAAGTGCTGACATAATTGAGTTAAACAGCTCAAAAAGTCCTGCTATTAAATCACCCTTCATCATATCACGAATGGAATTAACTACTGTTAAACCGGGTACAAGCAGCATAATAGTGCCTATGATTATTTTATCAGGATTAACAGATAAGCCTATTTCTGCAGGAATATTAGCAAGAATGCTTGAAATAAAGGCACTTACCAGATTAACCGAAAAGCTCGGCAAGTTAAGCTTTTCCAGATTGCAGTAGGTTATTACGATTCCTATAATTGCTGAAAATACCGCATCTATTATGCTGCCGCCGAAAAAAATACAGAAGGATGCTGTGGCAATACATATTGCAATAATGTTTTCCGTTTTGCGGTAAATTACTTTTTTGGTAACGTGTATTTCTTCATTGCAGCTTCTGCACAGACGCCGTGACAATGCGTTAAGTCTGGCAAGCTCGGCTAAATCCGTGTCCTCATTGTCAATATGTCTGATTTGGATGTATTCACCGCTTTGTGCTATAATGACCGACGGTAACGCAAATACTTCACAGTTATTGCCATAGGCTTTATTAATTCTTATTATAGTGTCCTTTGCACGGCTGATTTCACCGCCGGCTCGTATAATTTCCTTTCCAATGTCAAGAGATAAGCTGAAAATTTCTTTGTCCTGCATATAATCACCATAAATATTATTTACTTTTTTATAAAAACTATTGACATTATAATTTTTTTTGCTATAATATATGTACAACATACATCGCGGGGTAGAGCAGTTGGAAGCTCGTCGGGCTCATAACCCGGAGGTCGTAGGTTCGAGTCCTACCCCCGCAACCACTTATTAAAACCCCTTGTTTTTACGTAAAATGAGGGGTTTTAATTATGTTATAGGTGTAATAAAACGTATAAAATTTTAATCGGTAGGTAACACGTTGGTAACAGGTAGGTAACAAATATTTTGAGTAAAAAAAGAGGGCTAACTAAGTGTTAGTCCTCTATCTTTGTGTGTATCTTGTTTACTGCATCAATTTTTGTTTTTAAATAAATGTGTGTATATACTCTTTCAGTAAAGGATTGTGCTGCCTTATGTCCCACTATCTCCTTAATAACTGAGGGGTTGACGTTATGTACTGTTAATTGGGTGATACACGTGTGTCTTGCCTCGTGTGTTGTATGGGTCATTTTCAAGGCTTTCAATACATTTGCTTGCTTTTTCCTATACCAAGTGTCGGTTAGCCTTACACCTTGTTCTGTGGTAAATACCCATTGACTTAAAGACTGACCGACAAAGTAATGAAACAATGGAACGATAACATCAGCTATTGGTACAACTCTAATGCCGGATTGTGTTTTGCTTTCAATAACATCAAAATATTGCTCATCAAGATGTAAATTCTCTTTTCTCAGCTTAAGGAGTTCGTTACATCTGACTCCTGTATAGATATATAT
>VSOH01000187.1 GCA_009774735.1 Clostridiales bacterium | reverse complement strand
ATAGTTAATACTATAAAATTGATATTTTGCTATTGTTTTATTATTCAATAAGAGAATTATTGTCATTATATCGAATTCACGTTAAATTATTGACAAACAGTTTGCAAATATCAAGATTATTTGCGAATATTGCATCTTAGTTGTGTATACGCCTGTTGGGTTTAAATACTTAGGTGCTTCTATTATGCTAAATGACAGTAATAGTGCGCAACTTATTAATAATAAAATATTTAATTCTGCAGATAGGTGTAATACCGTTTTTATGTACAATTTAAAATTTCCAAACTATGTTGCTCCGGAAGCTGTAATAGGGGCTGAAACCATTATCGAAGAGGGTACTATTATATTGAAAGGAGCTATTATCGGTAGTCAGTGTAAGATTCATCGCCACATATTTGTGGATGAGGGGGTTAAGATAGGCGATAAGGTTAAGATTCAAGACAGTGTGATGATTCCACATGGTGTGACTATTGAGGATGGCGTTTTTATCGGTCCATCAGTTGCTTTTACAAATGATAAATATCCAAGAGCTATCAATAAAGATGGAACATTGAAAAGTGGGGGCGATTGGCAGGTTAGTGAAACCATTCTAAAATATGGTTCTTCTATTGGGGCGAATGCAACTATAGTATGTGGCGTTACTATAGGTGAATGGGCAATGGTGGCTGCTGGTTCAGTTGTAACAAAAGATGTCCCTGCAAATGCATTAGTTATGGGGAATCCTGCAAAGGTAATAAGATATCTTGAGTAATATTAGCTATGACTGACTATCTTGTAGAAATTTTGGAAAATCCTTTATTTAAGCTGGCTTTAACTATCTTTTTTAGTTATGTAACTTGGAGACTGACAGAGGAGTTAAATCCAAGGTTTTTGTGGAAAGATTATAAACGCAGACAAAGTCTCAAAAGAGGCTATATCAATAAAGATAATGTTAAATTCGGAATTGATCATCATGATTATTTTGATCATGATGATGGTGGGTATATTGATGATTTAATAACTATACGATTAGACAAAACTCTCTATGAGTATAATTTTGAGGAGGAGTTCTCGCAAAATTGTCAAAGAATACCTAAGCTCGAGCTAATTAAAGAATATATTAATATTAACTTCCCAGAAGTAAATCTTGACGAAGTTGTTAGAACTGTAATAGTGCCGGGGTTGCTTAGGGATTTAGGGGATAATATTTATGTGGTTAATGATATTCGGAAAAGTAGAAAAGACTATATTAATGAAAGAAATTCTGTCAAACTTGAAGCTTCAGTTTTTGAGCTTGATTTAGTTAGGATGACTGCTGATACAGTTCAGTTGATTGATCGATTGTACTTATATTTCCAAGGAAAGAATCCGGATTTATTTGAAATTAATTATAAGACAAATAAACGGTTGGAAAATACAACAAAAGAGGTGACTGAGTTGATTGGATTTATGACTAAGGTTAGTTTAAATGGCTTTATCATAAGTACTAAGAAAGTTAATAAAGAATATCAGTTGTTTTATAATAAAAAACAAGGTTTCTCATATGGAATTTCGTTCTCAGAAACTACATTAAAAAGCATAATAAGAACTTCTAGAATTAAAGTAAACGGGCTGATGTTAAAAGAAATGCTATGTAAAGCAGTGCCGTCTTTAGAGGTTAGAGAACAGCAATTTACTGATATTGCCATATCATATTTAGATGGCCTGTATGTCGAGATTCTAGGTGTATTGCTTGTTGATAATCTTGCTCCCTTTTCTGACAGTGACTCTGTGTGGCTGGATTTTACTCTTGATAGTATTCGTCAAGAAGCATTCAATAAAGACAGTTCTTTAGAACATGCTTTGTCATATGCTGCTAATATCAGGCAAAGGGCGAATAATAATCGTTTTTATTCATTTAATAAGTAGCTTATCTATGAACATAAAATTAAAAGATACTCTTGTTGGTGATACTATTATAGTGCAAGTCCAACCTGTTTTAGAGCAGGTTCAAACAGTGACTACCCATTTTGATATTGTTGGGAATTTGCTTTGGGATAATTTGTTTGCACCATTACTCTTTGGAATATCTATTCCACTTGTATATAAGTTTGTAAAAAAACTCTTGAAAAGGTATAATTTGAAGAAATATCAATCTAAAATAATACGGGAAGACCAATATAAAGTGCTTGTTAATAATGTTTGTCTGGAGGATAAGTATTTTCGGGTTAATAAGATTAATAATGACGGATTTATTATTCCATTTCCTGAAACAAGAGAGAAGAAATTGGAGGAATTAGGATTTAGAAAAGTATATGAAAAGAATAAAAATCAATGTTTGCATAATAGTCTTTATAATTATATTAGCAAGTATTATGGAGAACAATTGACTTATAGAGGAGAAAATTACTCAATCCCAGAATTTATAACTAGGCTTTCTGAAGAGACGGCTGATGTTTTTATACATGAAATGCATCAAGCGAAACTGCGGTTTAATAAATATCTATATGGTATATATGATGTGAGAGTGGATGAGGATAATAAATGTGATATTTCTGTTTATAAGTCAGACTATTTTACATATAAGTGTACTGTTAATTTGTATAATGCGTTGGCTACTATTCCAGTTAAATCATGCTTTCCAGATTTTAATGTAAATGTGGCACAAGTAAGACCTTTTTATAATTCAATAGGAGTTGGAGGGTTTATTATAATAGATCGAGGAAATGGTGATGAACTTGTTACTGGGTTTCGTGGGGAGAATTGCCAAAGTGGTGGGTATTGGCACTTTTCTTATGATGAGACATTTACGGAAGATGACAAGTCGGATGAGGATGATCAACCAAACCTTATGACATGTTTGAGGAGGGCATTAAGTGAAGAACTTGGGATTTTAAGAAAAACTCAGGAAAAATGTATCCCTACATCTCAAATTACTTTTTTAAATGTGGGAGTCATCCGTACAGCTGGAAATGATAATAGACTGGAATTTGAGGTGTGTTCATTTGTTCGAGTGTGCTTGTCGGAGGCATTCACATTGGAGGATTTTATTCATGGTTATCGTTTTGCTAAAGATGCAGAGATTGAAACCAGATGCCTGGAGTTTATTCCAATCAACGAATTGGATAAATTTATATCTACTCATAAGATGTCTCCAGAATCCAAGCATTTGGCCCAAACGATCTCTTTGTTGAATGATTTTGATTTGCTCGGGACCGACAAAGAAGGATATCATGAAATTTTAGAAGCAAATAAACAATAATGAAAATAGCATGAATTTATGACTCTTTTAATAGGTTGATAAGTTCTATTAAATAGCTATCAAGCTCATAAAATGTCGATATTTTACCAGAGAGGACAGAAATATAGAATGGCGGTTGTTTTGCCATTTGAATAAGGGTATTTCTTTCATCTGTTTTTTCAGATGAAATCTGATGGGCTTAATTGCAAACATGGAAGAGATGTATTTAATACCATGTAATTGGATGAGTATGATAAGCCGATGTTGCTGGCCATTGGTAATGATGCCTTGCAAAAGAGTTTCCGTAATATATTGAAAGCTTTCTATGGTGCATTGAAAAGTCAGGACGGCTGTATTAAGTTTGCTATGTTGACGGGAGTTACCAAGTTCGGTAAGGTTAGCGTGTTCAGTGATTTGAATAACCTGAATGACATTTCAATGTGGAATAAGTATGTGGATATTTGTGG
>VSOH01000186.1 GCA_009774735.1 Clostridiales bacterium | reverse complement strand
CTTGCAGAGGATAGCAATCTTGATTTGCAAAAGAATAAGCCGCTGTGTGATAATATCAATAAAATGTTCAGCGAGATTAGTTTATAGGGGCGATAACGTGTGCAACTATGAGGATTTTATAAAATACAAATAGCTTAATATCAATATAAAATTTGCATTATTATTATATTTGTGCTAAACTATGTGGGATATATTTGTGTGAGGTGATTTTATGTCAAAGTTATATACAGAAATGACTAAGGAAGAATTATTGAATGAACAGGCTGCTCTGCTTGAAAGGTATAACGCGTTCAAGGAAAAGAATCTGCAGCTTGATATGAGCCGTGGTAAGCCCGGTAAGGATCAGCTTGATTTATCAGACAGTCTTAATGCCTGCAGCAATTATGTATCAGACGGTGTTGATGTGAGGAATTATGGTATTCTTGACGGTATCCCAAGCTGCAAAAAGCTTTTTGCCGATTTAATGCAGGTTGAACCGAAGAATGTTATTATCGGTCCAAGCTCAAGCCTTAACCTTATGTTTGACTACATTGGTCAATGCTTTATTGAGGGTGCAGGTGATAAGCCATGGAGTCAGCTTGATGAGGTTAAGTTCCTTTGCCCTGTTCCGGGTTATGACAGACATTTCACAATTTGTGAATATTATAATATCAAAATGATTAATGTTCCAATGAAAGATGACGGTCCGGATATGGATGTAATTGAGGAGCTTATCAAGGACGAGTCTGTTAAGGGAATGTTCTGTGTTCCTAAGTATTCAAACCCGACAGGTATTACATTCAGTGATGAGGTTGTTGACCGTATTGCTAAAATGAAGCCTGCAGCAAAGGATTTCAGAATTATCTGGGATAATGCTTATTGCGTTCACGATATTGTCGAGGACGGCGATGAGCTTGTGAATATTTTTGATATACTGCCTGAATACGGCAATGAGGATATGGTGATTGAGGTTTGCTCAACAGCTAAAATTACATTCCCCGGTGCAGGTGTTTCTGCTCTTGTGGCATCTGATAATAATATTGCCGCAATCAAGAAAAGACTTAACTGTCAGGTAATCAGCTATGATAAAATGAATCAGCATCGCCATGTTGAGTTTTTCAAGGACGCAAACGGTGTTCTTGAGCATATGAAAAAGCATGCGGCTATTCTTAAGCCAAAGTTTGACATAGTGCTTAAGCATCTTAACAATGAACTTGCAGGAAAAGGTATTGCAAGCTGGTTTGACCCGAAGGGCGGTTATTTTATCAGTCTTGATGTTATGAACGGCTGTGCAAAAAGAGTTGGCGAGCTTTGTAAAGAGGCCGGTGTTGTGCTTACAACAGTCGGTGCAACATATCCATATGGCATTGATGCAAATGACAGCAATATCCGTATTGCTCCTACACTTCCGCCTGTTGCTGAGCTTGATATGGCTGCAGAGCTTCTTTGTATCTGTGTTCAGCTTGCATGTGTAGAAAAGTTGATTGGCTAATGAAAATTGGTGCATCTACTGCCTGTTTCTATCCGCTTGAAACAGAAAAGGCATTAAAAAAAGTTACAGACCTTGGCTTTGAAAAAGCCGAGGTTTTTGTAAATGCGCCCTGTGAGTATGAGGAAAAGTTTGTTAACGAGCTTTGCGCGATTACGAAAGATTCAAACACCGAGATTATATCCGTTCATCCATTTTCAAGTTTCCTTGAAAGCTCCTGTATTTTCGGTGATTATCAAAGACGCTTTGAGGATTATATCGGTCTTTATCAGAAAACCTGTCATGCAGCGGCAATGCTTGGTGCAAAGTTTGTTGTCATTCACGGAGCTGTTGCAATGCCTAAAATTCCGATACCGGATGACAGATATTTTGAGCGTTTCGGAAAATTGATTGAAATCGGTAAGCGTGAGGGTGTAATGGTCTGCCAGGAAAATGTCAATCGTTTTAAAAGCCAGACTATTGATTTTTGCAAAAAAATGAGATCAGAGCTTGGAAGTGATTACCATATGGTGTTTGATATCAAGCAGACTGTCAGAGCAGGGCAGAATACATTTGAATTTTTGGAAGAGTTTAAAAATGAAATCGTTCATTTGCATATCAGCGATAACGGAAATCAGGGCGATTGTCTGCCGATAGGTTATGGCAGCTTCGATTTTAATAGAATGAAGAGCATTATGGACAGTGCAGATTACAAAGGTGACTGCGTGATTGAAATATATTCGGGCAGCTATGATGTTGAACAGGTTTTGAAAGAAAGTAAGGTTTATTTGGAAAGGCTATGGCAAGGTTAAGTAACAGAACAAAGGGAATCATTTGTATTCTGCTGTCAGCACTCAGCTTCAGCGGAATGAGCAGCTTTATAAATCTTTCAGGCGATGTTCCTGTTGCACAAAAGGTCTTTTTCAGAAATTTTGTTGCACTGTTTATAGCAGTGATTACTTTGCTGAAGAATAAAGAAAAATTTCTTCCTCATAAGGGCTGTTTAAAATATCATATTATAAGGTCAAGTGCAGGGCTTTTAGGTGTATTCGGCAATTTCTACGCCACCACTAAAATGGCATCAACTGCCGATGCGGCTATACTTAATAAGATGAGTCCGTTTTTTACTTTGGTTTTTTCTGCAATCTTCCTTAAAGAAAAGGTTAAACCGAAGCAGGCGGTTGCAATTGGTGCCGCATTTATCGGTGCAATGTTTGTAATCAAGCCTACTATGGGTAATTCCGAACTGTTTCCGTCAGTATGCGGTTTTATCGGCGGACTCTGTGCAGGCGGTGCTTATACCTGCGTTCGGCATATGGGCAACAAGGGCGAAAACGGCAGATTTACTGTTTTCTTTTTCTCGCTCTTTTCCTGTCTTGTCACGGCACCGTATCTGATTTTTAATTTTCACCCTATGACTGCGAAGCAGTGGGTGTATCTGTTAATGGTTGGTGTCTGTGCAGCAGGCGGTCAGTTTGCAATAACAGCCGCTTATACCTTTGCCCCCAGCAGAGAAATTTCGGTTTATGATTATTCAAATGTTATCTTCACTGCCATCAGCGGATACTTTTTCCTTGGCGGTCAGATACCTGACTTGTGGTCATTTGTCGGTTACTTTATAATCTGTGCAATGGCTGTATGGATGTTTATATACAATAACAAGGAGCATAGGCTTGAAAAGCAGTAATTTCATCAATATATTGCTGTAAAGGGAAAATACTTGCAATTTTCTATATATTGTGTTACAATACGTTTAATTGGTAAAGGGGGAATTTTCCAATGAAATGTCCGTTTTGTGGTTTTGATGAAAGTAAGGTAATTGATTCTCGTCCTACTGATGAGAATGAACGCATCCGCCGCCGCCGTGAGTGTTTACAGTGCGGCAAAAGATTTACTACCTATGAAATTATCGAGGATGTGCCGATTATTGTTATCAAAAAGGACAAGAGCCGTGAGGTTTTTGACCGCAACAAAATTTTAAAAGGTATGCTCAGAGCCTGCGAAAAAAGGTCTGTTACCATTTCCGAGCTTGAAACTGCCATCAGTGAAATTGAAGCTACTTTGCAGTCTGCTATTGACCGTGAGGTCACATCTGCAAATATCGGCGAGCTTATTATGGAAAAGCTTAAGGCTATTGATGAGGTAGCCTATGTTCGCTTTGCATCTGTTTATAAGGAATTTAATTCTGCCGAAGCATTTAAGGAATATATTTCAAGAATGTAAAATTAAATATTTTAATTCATTTACAGG
>VSOH01000185.1 GCA_009774735.1 Clostridiales bacterium | reverse complement strand
GGGTTACGACTATTACACATTTATTTTTCTGATGTGCACAGTTTTTAAGTATTGTCATAATTTCTGCTGCGGTGTCTTCGTCGAGATTGCCTGTCGGTTCATCGGCAAGGATAATATTTGCGTCTGATGCTAAGGCTCTGGCAATTGCCACTCTCTGCTGCTGACCGCCTGAAAGCTTTAATACATTTCGCCTTGTTTCTTCTTTTGTTAATCCTAACTGTTCAAGTATTGGTAATGCAGGCAGTTTTGATGTTAATTGCACATTTTCTATAGGTGTTAAATAGTCAATCAAATTATAACTTTGAAAAATGAATGCTACATTTTTCTTTCTATGGTTTGCAAGTCCAGTTTTTTCAATATCCTCACCGTTATATAAAATCTTTCCTTTTGTCGGACTGTCAAGTCCCCCAAGCAATGAAAGCAAGGTTGTTTTTCCACAGCCAGAAGGACCAAGAATTGCATACATTTTCCCTTGTTCCATCTGCACAGAGATATTTTTTAGTACCTTTTGCCTGTTATCATATGTATAAACTAAATTTTCAATCTCTAAAATACTCATATTTATATCTCCTTAACTCATTTGCGATAAAATATTTTTTGGTTTAAATCTAATAATCGATAGTATTGCAAGTGATGTTGAAAAAACACATATTATAATCCCAATTAACCACACAATTGTATAATCTTGTAACGAAACAGATACATCTATCTTTGATAATTTTACCTGTTCATCATCTTTATCAGTAACAACATATTCTCCGTCAATTAATTTAACGGCTTGAGTTTGCTCGGTATTTTGAGAAAGTAATTTGTTACCGACCTGTTCTGCAATTAACGAGCTTGTACCGAATGAAATTAAAAATGCAAATACTGCGATAATTAAAACTTCTGTTATTTGCTGTAATAAAACAGCACCTTTTGATATTCCCATTGACAACAAAATACCTATTTCATGCGTTCTGCTTTTCTGTCTTAAGGCAAGTATTAAAACCAAAACAACAAATGTAATTGCAACAATGACTATTATCGCTGTAAACACAATATTTTGAATAGAACTTAAACTATCTTTTGCATTCTGATAATCATTGTCATACTTAGTGATGATACAATTATCCCATGAAACATTCGGAATTTGCTTAACACTTTCAATAATTTCATCTAATTCTTCAGGATCATCAACATAAAAATCACCATATTCACAACTTGCTTTTGAACTTCCATAAATTAATTGCGAACAGGACGCAATATCCGTAAATACAATGTTTTCATACAGATCATATGACGGAGCAATTCCGATAGAATCTTGCTCTTCAGTATTAGTAAAAATACCGATAACAGATACATCCATTTTCAACTTTTCATTAACAGGATTAGCAAGTTGTATGTGGTCACCGATTGACAACTTATTTCTTTTGGCAAAGTCTTCATGTATAAGTGCTGAGCCTTTCATATTACTTGTTATGGGATTGCCTTTAATAAGTTTAAAACCTGCATCTATAAAATATGTATCTTTTTCAGAGTTACTATTTGCTACAATTTTTCCTGCGTGTTCATAACCTTCAGGTACTTCTGATGCACCATCGATTTTAATTTCCAAAGTGTTTCCTTTTTCATTATAAAATGATGCTTGTGTATATGAACGCAGATTATAATTTTCGCTTAAACCGTCAATAAAAAGAATTTGATTGATAATGTTTTCATCAAGTCCATCATCCATATGTTTTGCATTGATGGTAAAACTACCCATAAGTGCTTTGCGGATATTAGCAGCGGTATCTTTAACTGCTGTATTAATTGAAAGACAAGTTAAAAGCATGGTTGCAATTACAAGCAGAAAGACAAATAATGATATTGTTTTTCCTTTCTTTCGTACTATGTATAAATAAGCTCTTTTAAAAAAATTCATGCTATTCACCTCATTCCATCTGTGAAAGAATTTCTTTCGGTTTGTATCTCATAACAGGAATACAGGAGCTGAAAGTAGAAATAACCAGCAGAATAATACCACAAATCGCAACTATATAGAAATGCTCTAAAGTAACTTCAATATTGGCTGTTTTACCAAACAGAATACCCAAACTGCCAGCAAGGTTGATACTGACAAGATAAGACAACGGGAATGAAATTACGGCAATAAGGAGTGTTTCGATAATATACTGTAACAAAATCATAAGCTTTGAAATGCCTATAGACATTAGAATTCCGATTTCTCTCTTCCTGCTTTTCAGCCACATTGACAGAAGCAATATGATAATTGCTGCACTTACGCAGACAACAATAATAACCAGAACAGAAAGCAATGAGTTTGTATCTGAAATTGAATTTTCTACTCTTTCATAAACCTCATCATTTGCTATTATTTTATAGTTATTCCAGTTAATTGAAGAAATCTTTTGAACGTTATTTATTATTGCTTCAAGCTGCTGAGGATCATTAACGAAGAAGTCAGCGGATTCATATCCAACAGCTGCGGGACCATCATCAAAGTTTTTCAGCATCTCCTTCATAGCTGACATATCACAAAAAACATATGCGTTATATCCATAATATGAAGCTTCGTCATACATATTCTTTTCATCTGTTTTATCTGCAACAATATCAAATAAACCGATAATGTTAAATTCAATTATAAGCTCGTCTTCATAAAAAATGTTTACATTTTTTACAGTATCTCCGAGTCTCAATCCATTCTTCTCGGCATATTCTTTGCTTAAAATAATACAATTTTTATCATCTGCTGTAATATGCCTGCCTTCAACAAGAGAAAAAGAATTTGATAAAAACAATGATGAATATTCTGAATTTACAACTCCGTTTGCATACACCTGACTGTCAATAGATGGGTCGCCATAACTGCTTTCTCCTTTAAGATAGGTACCATCCTCTTTACACAAATTTGGAATAGAACTATATACTGCATTATAAGCTGAAATACCATCGGTTTGTGCTATACTCTTTATCATATTATCTTTCAAAAATTCCTGTGTGCTGTATGATTGATTCCCACCGCTCCATCCGCCTGTAGAAGTATCTCTTTCAACAGTAAAGCTTGCACCTGTTGTTCCTCGTAACTCCTCACTTTGTATATCCTTTGCATCAGATATTGCAAGACCTGATAACACAAGTGTTGAAACTGCAATCAGAACAAAAAATAATAACAGTGTCTTTTTCCATTTTCGAACTATGTACAAAATGGCTCTTATAAATAAATTCATCTATATACCTCCTGAATCTAATAACAATAAGATACGAAATTAGAATGGAGTTATGATGAAGTTAAAAAGTATTTTAGATAAACTTAAAGATCGGACTGAATAAATCAATCCGACCTTTGCTTATTGTGTAAAATCAATTGTGAAACAAATAACTTTCTCAGTATTTTTAATTTTATATTTTAATTTATGTTGTTCAAGAATGTTTTTAACGATATATAATCCTAAACCGCTTCCTCCTGTTTTTCTGTTGTGGGAATTTTCTATTCTGTAAAACGGTTCAAAAATCTGTTTAATATCAACATCGGAAATTGAAACACCACTGTTTATTACATTCAAAATACCATTTTTCAGCGTAATACTAATGAATGCTTTTTGAGGTGAATGGTTAACAGCATTGCCAATGATATTAGAAATAGCCTTCTGCATTAAATTTATATCTCCATTGTAGATGTAATCATCAATATCTGTTTTGAATTGCTGTTCTTTAATTTCAGCAATACTTTGC
>VSOH01000184.1 GCA_009774735.1 Clostridiales bacterium | reverse complement strand
GTATTTTCCTATTAGCCTATCAATTTTTTGTTTTGTCTTTGAAGAATAGTTCCCGGCAAGTATTAATTTGAAGGTACCTCCTCTTAGTAGATAGTCTTTATAGCTATTTAGTAGTGAAAAGATGCCTTTTTCTTTCACGATGCGCCCTACAAATAGAAAATACTCTTCTTTAGGAAGCTCTTTGGGTTTATAACTTTGCCTCAAAACGCCGTCGTAAATAATAGTCGAGTTTTCCTCCTTTAGTTGGTAGAAATTATATATACCTTTTGTTATTGCTATATTGAAATTGCCGGATTTGTGTAGTTGTTTTTTTAAATATGGAAGTGAGTAAGCGTGTGAATGTCCAAAATCTAAAGATTGATACTCTCTTAGGTGCCATATGTGTGGAATCTTTAGTGCTTGAGCTGCAGTAGCCCCAAACTGATATGCAGAAGAATTGGTATGGATAATATCAATCTTATATTGTTTGGATAATTCTATGATTTGTTTGGCAAAGAATTTCTTTTTATTTTTTAATTTAAGGGCATATATGGGACGAGTGATATAATTCCATAAATTTTTCTTTGAGGGATACCAGAAGAAATCGTAGTTAAGAATACTATATGGTATATTTTCCGATTTCAATTTATCAATGGTTGATTGGCTAGCTAATTTCCCTAATGTGACATAAGGCCTTATTTTGCTTTTAAGTTCTTTAATTAAAGTGATTAATGCTTGGTCAGAGCCTCCTTCACCTACTGCTATGTATAAGACGTTAATCATTTTGATGGAACTTTATTGAATTTGGTTTATGACTTCTTTTGTTATGTGTATGGCATCTTTTTACGATGAACTATCTAATAATATTTTTTGGTAAAAGTACTACAAGTATTAAGACATATAATTCTATACCATATAAATTTGAAAAGGATTTTATTTCGCCACTTGCTATTTTTATAGGTCTCACGATAGAGCTTCATTTCTCTAAAAGCGCGTTTAAAGGGTGCCGATCCTTTAATGATATTTTTTATGCGTTTATATTCTTTCTTTTCTTGTATAGACTTTATACTTGATGGATTGAGTTCTCTGCTTTTTTGGTAGAATTCAATCTTTGATTGTGCGTCATTGGTATCATAAGCTAAAACAGGGAATGTGTTGATGGTTTTATTGTATATTCTTGCATATTCATCAGCCATTTCTTTTACAGACTTCATTTCTTTTAAATAATGCCTGATATTCTCTTTTTTCTTTTGATATTCTCCTGCGATGTTTGATTTGACTGTTAAAATGAACTTAAAAATATCTTTTGCGGTACTGTGTATGGGGAAAATCCATCCTGCATCAATTGCTTTCACCCGTTCGGCTATAGCTCCTAAATCGAATGTGATTACAGGAATTTCAGCAATAAGGCTTTCTGATAAAGTATAGGAATATGTTTCTGGCCACATGGACATTAAACATACTAGTTTAATGTCGTTCTCAAGTAGTAGATTGGGTAGGTCTTTCTGTAAATATTCACCATGATAAATATAATTTTGTTTATTGGTGTTATATTTTTTATTTTCTGCCATTCCAAAGAGATGGATTGTTATCTCGGATTTTCTAGCTTCAGCTATTAACCCTTTTAAATATCTTAAACCTTTTTCTTCTGAAATCCCACCAATAAAAGCGATATTAAACTTTTCTTTTTTGTTTTTCTTTATGTTAGAATAATTCGATTCTTTGTTTACTTGATTGTAGCCATGTTCTATTACGTCGATTGTTAGATCTTTGTATATATCTAAAACAATATTCTTAGTATTGGAAGAAGGGACGATTATTTTCTTTGCTAATTTAAGATTCGAATAAAATTCTTTTCTCCATAATGGTATAAAATTAATATTCTGTTTAAACTTTTTTGATATGCATGAACTACATCCATTTTGGTTGTTATAACTACAAAGAAAAGTTTCCTCGTCGAAGAGTTTTACCGAAGGACATATTGAATAGAAATCATGCATTGTATATATAAAGGGAACGTTCTTCTCTTGTGCCACTTTGAAAATATCCAAATACATGTTTCTTAAGTGATGGATATGGATTAAATCTATTCTTAGGGCTGTTATCAGTCTCTCAAGATCTTTCTTGAAAACATCATTATAAAGATTTAAAGCTGTATATTGAGAATACATGCCTAGAGAAACAGTAATTTCGTCAGATGAAAAATAAGAGGTTAGATAGTATTTGAAATCATCCACAGAATAATAGATTACATGAAAATTAAATTCCTTTCGCATGTTTCTAATTAAATCATGTACATGCAATGTTGTTCCGCCAATGTTCCTTTCGTTGATTGCTTTGAACTCATGTATTATAATCAGTACATTCTTTTTAGAATACATATCTGTGTTGTAACGCACATTCAGTTGTATCTCTGAGATCGGATTTTGTTGAACAAAAGCTTCAGTGTTTGCAAAGCATACCGGGTATCTCTCTTTTAATATTTGTAGATGAGAGTTTATCAAATTGGTCTTTTCTTGAGTGAAAGATTGGGTTCCTTTATGATAAATATATGTGTTATCACATAATAAATGTCTATATCCAGCTTGTAAACATCTATATGAGAAATCATTTTCTTCCCCATATCCTTTTCCAAAGGTTTCTTCGTCGAATAGACCTAGATCGTCTATTGCCTCTCTTTTAATATACATACAGAATCCGTGCGCAGTAGGAATCTCAGGAAATAAATTCATGCTGCATTTTTCGACAATGTCAGCATATTCTTCTACACTTAAACCTGGAGGAATGGTGTTTTCTGCCAAAAAAACAGGTACAGATGCTAAAGTTGCGTTATTGGATAGGGGAGTAACAGTAGCTACTGCAGGTTTACTATATGCGCAATTTTGTATTTTGGAAAGCCAATTTCTGGTTACTTCAGTGTCACTATTTAATAAGACTACATCATGGTGTGAATATTGCATGCCAATATTCACAGTTCGGACAAATCCTTGATTATCTTTGTTGTCTATTAATATGATATTTAGCGATTGATTTTCTTTTATAAAAGAATTCAATAAGGGCAATATTCTTTCGTCTGTACTTTTATCATTGACTAACAATAATGTGTGCTGGGTAAGATCTGTATGCTCAATTACTGTTTCAATGCACTTTTTGACAAAATCAAAAGCATTATAGATGGGGATTATGATGTCAATATTCGTCATAGTAGATTGGGGATTCATTAATTTTCTCTCTTTCATTAAAGTCTGAATTCTTTTATTGCTAATACAAATGATGTATAGATAGTGTGGCAAAGGTATGAAGAAAAAACAGAAATGCCAAAGGGACTTGTCTTTAATCTTCGAGTGAACCACTTGTATGTGAAAATGTTATGATGTTGCCTATTTTTGTTTTTACATTGATACGAGTCTAATAATTGCGTAGATGTGTTTTTATGTTTGGCTATTTTCGAATATTGAAGAAAAAAATATAATAAATATCATTTAAAGAGGTGCCTATAAACGTAAATAAATGCAATGAACAGTTTGATTTCTACAGAAGATTATATTTTTAGGTATAGTTCTAATAGAATTTCTTATCTTTGTTATCAATTCCAAACTTGTATTGGTCTGAAATGCTTTAATAGGGTTTAAATGTTGTTTGTTGTTGAATAAAATTTCACTTTTTGAAGTTGAATGTGCAGAATTGGAATTAAAAATTTATGCGAATCAGTAGTTGAACTCTGATTCATTGTTTTAGGAAACTAGATAAATGAATGCGAT
>VSOH01000183.1 GCA_009774735.1 Clostridiales bacterium | reverse complement strand
TTTTATCGGCACAAACGGCTGTTATCTTTATACAGGCAATAAGAACACACGAAAGCAAACGGATCTTTCAAATGCAGTCTTGGTGCTTGCACCGCACGAGGGATTTATCGACTCGGATGTGTGGATAAGATGCAGAGAACGCGCCTTAGACCAACAGCAGATTAAACGCAATCCCCGAGCAAAAAACACCTGGCTAGCTGGACTTGTGAAGTGTGGCAACTGTGGTTATGCACTTGTGCGAAAAAACTATGTTAAGAAAAATATCAGTTATTTTCTCTGTTCTCACAAGATGAATGATAATTTGTGCTGTGGATGCGGAACAATTCACGCAGACGAATTTGAACAATTTATATTGCAGAAAATCAAGGAAAAACTGGCTGATTTTAAGGAGTTTGAACTTGCAGGTGTTACTGCCAACAATCCTAAAATAGAGGAGTTAAAGGCAAAGCAAATTGCAATAGATAAAGAAATCAACGAAACAGTTAAAAATGTTGCTGGTGCAAGCGAAACGGTTATGGCATATATCAACGAAAATGTTGAAAGGCTCCACAGTGAAAAACTGCAAATACAGGCAGAAATTCAGCACTTAAGTGATAACAGATACTCGGCAAATGAAAAAATCATCTGTGATTTTGACAAATTCGACGAACTGCCATTTGAACGCAAACGTGAGCTTGCAAATGCAGTAATCAAAAAAATCTATGCAACCAGTGTTAAAATTGACATCATTTGGAACATATAATCATATTGACAAATAGGATAAATTGGATATAATATTTATAGGACTTATTTATCCTATATTGAACGAGGTGATTATATGTATATCAATACGGAAACAATTTTTTCAATGACACAGGCAAATCAGAATTTTTCATCTGTTGCACGAACTGTTGACAGTAAGGGCGAAGCTGTTGTGTTCAAAAACAACAAGCCTAAATATCTGATTGTAGATATGGAATCAAACGATTTAATGCTTGATTTAACCGATGATGAAAAAATTGATATTGTTGCAAAAAGAGTGCTTGAAAAGTATCTTCCTGCATTTAAGGAGCTTGCAAAATGATAAAATTCAGCAAAGAAAAAATTTTACTGCTTCATCAGGTGATGGCAGAAGCAACAGGCGGAGATGTAGGTGTTCGTGATGACGCTTTATTGGAATCGGCTATTGAAAATATATATGCTACCTTTGACGGCATTGAGCTATATCCGAGTAAAGAGGAAAAGGCGGCCAGACTTGGTTATTCACTTATATCAAACCACGCTTTTGTTGATGGCAATAAACGCATAGGTATGTATATTATGATATCGTTTCTTGAACTTAACGGTATTAGAATTGATGCAAACAACGATGATGTTGTAAAACTTGGATTATCAGTTGCAAGCGGAAATGCAAACTATGATGATATTTTAAATTGGATAAACGAACACAAAATCTAAAAATGGAGTAAGGGTAAAACCTTGCTCCAAAAAAACGAAAAAGTTTACAAGATTGCGGTAGAGTATCACCAAAGCGCTGGTAGTGTACTATTTCTCTTTCACGCAGGAATCTGATAGGTTCAATAATATCAGGGTCATCCACCAAACGAAGAATGTTGTCATAAGTTACACGTGCCTTTTGCTCTGCTGCAAGGTCCTCATTCAGGTCGGCAATTGTGTCACCCTTAACACCAATGCTTGCTGCTGACCATGGAAATCCGCTTGCGGCTGTTGGATATACACCTGTTGTATGATCAACAAAATATGCTGCAAATCCGGGATTATCCTCAATTTGTTTTTCTGTCAGATTTCTTGTCAATTGGTGAACCATTGTTCCAATCATTTCAAGATGTCCCAACTCCTCAACACCTATATCTGTCAGCAAACCTTTTAATTCGGGATAAGGCATTGAATAGCGCTGGCTTAAGTATCTTAAGCTGGCGCCTAACTCGCCGTCAGGTCCACCATACTGACTGATGATGATTGAAGCGGCTTTGGGATCGGGATTTTTTATATTAATCGGGTATTGTAAACGCTTTACATAACTAAACATAATTTCAGCTCCTTTAATTGCTACTGTATTCTATGCTGAAAATGGATTTATGACACTTTTATCCTTTATATTATTTTTCTTTTTATTAATTACAATATTGTAATGGAAAGGAAGATTTATTTGTGTTAATATATATAATGAGGTGATACTATGCAGATATTTGTTTTAGAGGATGACAATGCAATAGGCATGGGGCTGACATATTCACTTGAAAATGAGGGTTACAGTGTTACGTTTGCAAAGGATGTTAAATCTGCATTGGAGATTATTAATGAAAAAGAATTTGCTCTTTATATTCTTGATCTGACATTGCCTGACGGAAGCGGATATGATGTTTGCAGAAGAATAAAGGAAATCGGTGACCTGCCTGTTATTTTTCTCACAGCATATGATGACGAGGTCAATGTTGTTATGGGATTTGAAATGGGTGCAGATGATTATATTTCAAAGCCGTTTCGTGTTAAGGAGCTATTGGTAAGAATTAAAAGCGTGCTTCGCAGGTATAATAAGGAAAGTAATGACGGTATAGTTAAAATCAGGGATCTGGTTATTTATACAAATGAGGCAAAGGTTTATAAAAACGGCACTGAAATTATTCTGACCGCTATGGAATACAGGCTTTTGCTTATACTTCTTAATAATCGCGGAAGAGTATTGAGCAGAAATCAGCTTCTTGAAAATATATGGGATATTGATGGTGATTTTGTTGAGGATAATACATTGACTGTGTATATAAAAAGACTCAGGGATAAGATTGAGGAGGAGCCGACCAGACCGGATATTATTAAAACTGTCCGAGGTCTTGGATATGTGATTGAAAATGATTAGTAATGACGTTAAAAGAATAACTGTTATTTGTAGTATGACTACGGCTGTTGTTTCAATAATATGCTTTTTTATTAATTCTGCGTGCGGTGTGCTGTGTCTTTTGCTGGGTATTTCAATTACAACGGTATTTGTTGTCTGTACAAAGAAACGGTATAAAAATTTAAGCGAGCTGAACAATTATTTATCACTTGTTCTTTCAGGTGAGTATAATCTTGATATTAACGAAAATGCTGAGGGTGAGCTGTCAATACTGAAGAATAATCTTTATAAAATCATTACAACCCTCAGCATGCAGAACGCTATGCTGAAAAAGGATAAGGTTTATCTTGCCGATTCGCTTGCAGATATTTCACATCAGTTAAAAACCCCATTGACCTCTATGATGGTTATGACTGATTTGCTTAAAGAGAGTGAGCCCGGCGGTAAGGAGCAGGAATTTATATCTATAATAGAAAATCAGCTTGAAAAAATGAGATGGCTGATTCTGAATCTTGTTAAACTGTCTAAGCTTGATGCTGATACTGTTGAGTTTAAGCATGAGCTTGTGCCTATTGAAAAGGTAATCCGGGAAAGTATCAAGCCGTTTTTGGTTATGCTTGATTTAAAGGGGATTTCACTGATCAATAATATAAATGATTTCAGCTTTACAGGCGATAAAAACTGGAGCATTGAAGCTTTTGAAAATATTCTGAAAAATTGTATTGAGCATACCGATAAAAACGGAGAACTTATTATTTCAGGCCAAAGCACAAGTATTTATGATTCTGTAATAATTACCGACAATGGGTGCGGTATTGCACCTGAGGATTTACCCCATATTTTTGAACGCTTTTACCATGGCAAGAATTCATCAGGTGACAGCGTTGGCATAGGACTGGCACTGGCTAAAATGGTATTTGAAAAAGAGAATGCCAGCGTCAGTGTTAAGAGTACTTTAGGTGAAGGAACAATATTTGAAATAAGATTTTATAAGGCTATTAT
>VSOH01000182.1 GCA_009774735.1 Clostridiales bacterium | reverse complement strand
ATTAAACCCTCCTGATGTCTATTTTACATCAAGAGGGTTCTTTTTTCTATTGTCCATTTTTTACGGACTTGTTCATTTTTGCATTGCGGTTTTTCATTATGTTTCATTTTTTACCTTTTGAATTTTAAATATTCCTCTGAGTAACGGTGCAAGCAGCTTTGGACTTTTAATAAGCACAATTTTCATAAATAATCCCCCACTATCTTTTACAGCAAATAATACCGAGGATTATTACTACAACTGCAAGAATTCTTGTAATCCACACTGTCGGAAAACAACAAGCGCAAACACAGCCCAAACCAAAAGCTATCCATAAGAAATCACGTCTGCACATCTTTTTCATTATAGCACACCTCTTTTTCGCTGTATTTACTTCATACTATGAAAACCACAATTAATCGTTACTCAGAATTAATAGAATTTTACCTTTCTTAACATTTATTTTCACACTGTCGCTCACAAATTCATTGCTTTGCGTATATTGCTCAGTCGGCAAAACATCTGTGTCACTAAGATTATATTCGGCATCTTCAATCGTTAGACCCTCGCATTTACCAAAAAGTGCAAAAACAGAAAAATACTTAAAACCATTTTTCTTAATTACATTGTCCCCTGAAATAACGCTTAGCATATTGTGCGAATTAACAAGTGTACATTTTACATTATGATCAAAACAATAATTAACAGAAAGTATATTGGAATAAGTATGATCAAGTCTTGAACCGATACCGCCAAGTATTACAATTTCATCAAAACCCTTTTTAACTGCTGTTTTAACACAGAAAAATGTATCCGTATCATCCTTTCGTACATCAAGAGCAATTGTTTCACAATCAAAATTCGGTTTATCGGATGAATCAAAATCACCAATAACAAGATCAGGCTTAATGCCAAGCTTTTCGCATTTTCTGTAACCGCTGTCAGCACAGATTATATATGAATTATCAAAATATTTTTCCATATACTCCAACTCTGTTTCAGGGGCACCTGAAACTATAGTGCATTTCATTTTAACTGCCATTCCTTAATATCCTTAACCTCATTATATAAATCAATATAGCTCTTATGCCTTTCTGCCGAAATCAGACCACAATTTACAGCTTCAGCAACAGCACATCCCTTATCACTGATATGTGCACAATTTGTTTGAAACTTGCACTTATCAAGATATGGCTCAAATTCTCTGAAACAATAAGGCAAATCCTTTTTTAATATTTTTTCACACCGTTCAAAATCAACGGAAGAAAAGCCCGGAGTATCTGCAATATATCCATCTGCAACACGAAACAGCTCACAATGTCGTGTAGTATGCTTTCCTCTTCCGAGTTTCTTGCTTGTTTCGCCTGTTTCAATCGAAAGACTGCAGTCGATAGCGTTCAAAAGAGAGGACTTGCCGACGCCGGTATTACCTGTAAAAGCACTCACTTTTCCGGCCAGCATCGCTTTGACCTCGTCGCTGCCGCTGCCTGTGCTGTTATCGCACAGGATAACCCTGAAACCTGCCTTAGTATAAATATCATAATATTTCTTATATTCATCAGACAAATCTATTTTTGTTAAAACAACAACCGGCTCAATATGCTTATATTCCGCAATAGCTATAATTCTGTCAATAACAGTAGTATTAATTGCAGGATCAACAACAGAAGCAACAACAAAAAGCTGGTCTAAGTTCGCAAGAGCGGGTCTTACAAGAGAATTTTTACGCTCTTTAATTTCGTCAATAGTATTTTCAGAATTATCATTAATAGTAATTAAGACAATATCACCAACAAGCGGTGTGATTTTCTGTTTCCTGAACACACCCCTTGCTTTGCATTCATATATAGCATCAGCGGCTTCTACATAGTAGAAACCGCCTATACCTTTAATTAATCGACCTTCAAGCATATATAACCTCAATTTCCCGAATCGTCATCAGTTTCAGTCGATGAAGGCTCCTTCGTTACTGAAAAACTGCTGAAATCAATATTTACATTCTGGTCTCTATCGCCCTTAATACGTTCAGTCTGGACTGCACCTGTTGATTTAAGCGAAACCCTTATTTCCATATCTCCTGTATTATCAAGCTGAATACTGAATGTTTTTTCCGAACCATCAAGCTTGACTTTATTTGAAGAATAGCTTTTTCCATCAAGCTCAATAATCAGTGTATCACTTTCAGAAGTAATCTCAGGCAATCTGACGGTTAACGCTGCTTTGTATGTTTTTACAGTTGTAGTTGTGGTAACACCAGATGAAATCGTGATTTTAATTGAATCCTCAGCTTGAGCTGATACTCCTGCATTAGGTGACTGGGAAAGAACAACGCCCTTTGGTGCCATGCTATCCTCAGTAACAAAGCTGATATTCTTGAAACCGCATTTTTCAAGGAATGCTCTTGCACCCTCCTGCTTAAGACCGATAACATCAGGAACCGTAATTGTTTCTACCACAGCGGTTGTAGGACCCGAACTGATGTAAATAGTAATCTGAGAATCTGAGCCGACAACACTTCCGGCTTTAGGGTCGGTATAAACAATCTTCCCCTCTTCAACTGTTTCACTTGCAACAGTGGTAAACTTATAGTTTATCAGCTTTTTCTGTTCAAAAGCTTTTTTAGCTTTATCCTCGGTTAGTCCATAAACATTCGGCACTTCTATATCATCCATTGATGCAGCAACAACAAGCGTTACCTTACTGCCATCAATTATTTTTGTTCCTGCCTCAGGTGACTGTCTTAAAACAATACCGGGTTGAGCATCAGCAGTCTTCTCTGTTTCAAGAACAAACTGATATTTTGTATTTGTGCTTATAAGAGTATCGTATGACTGACCCACAAAGTCTTCAAGAGTGCCTGAGCTTGTTTGAAACGAACCTGTTATACTCATAACAAGAGCAACAATTGCACCGATTAAAACAACAACACCGATAACAACTGCTGTAATCACCTTTTTCTTATGCTTTGGGTCATAATACTCTTCTTCCTCATACTCATCTTCACGTTCATAAACAGGCTCCTGTTGATGCTCGTTTTCCTGTGTCTGAATAACATACTTAGTAGGCTCTTCATCAACAAAATATGAATAGTCAAAAACTGTATCAGAATTTTTAATTATCTCTTCAACATCAACAAGCATCTCAGTAGCAGAACAATACCTGTCATCAGGGTTTTTCTGCATAGCGTGAGTACAAATCTGTTCAATTCCCAACGGAATATCGGGATTGATTTCGGTCAGCTTCTTTGCATCATTCTGCAGTTGCATTAATGCAACTGATACAGCATTGTCAGCCTCAAAAGGAACTTTGCCTGCAAGCATTTCATAAAGCACAACCCCGACAGAATAAATGTCTGCCTTTTCATCAGTGAACTCGCCCTTAGCCTGTTCAGGACTTATATAATGGACAGAACCGATGGCAGTATCTGTAAGCGTTTTTGTATCACTTCTTGAAAATCTTGCAATACCAAAATCAGCTACCTTTATACTTCCGTCTGATAAAAGGATTATATTCTGAGGCTTAATATCTCTGTGAACAATGCCTTTATCGTGTGCATGCTGCAGTGCACGCAGAATCTGTGTTGTAAAAAACAATGCGTCATTCCAGGTAATTGCATTTTGCTTTTGAATATACTCTTTAAGGGTTATTCCATCAACATACTCCATTACTATGTACTGGAGTTTCTCACCAAAGCTGACATCATATACCTTAACAATATTGGGATGTGACAACAATGCAATAGCCTTGCTTTCATTTTTAAAGCGCCGTACAAAATCGTCATTCGTCAAGAATTCATCCTTAAGAATTTTAACTGCAACAATACGATCATCAACATTGTCGTATGCTTTATATACAACAGACATACCGCCAACGCCAATAATTTCCTGTATTTCATAG
>VSOH01000181.1 GCA_009774735.1 Clostridiales bacterium | reverse complement strand
GTAATCGGTGCATTAAGACCTGCTTTTGCAGCAAGAGTTGCTTCCTCGATAGTTTTACCGGTACCGATAAATTCCTTTATCATATATTCCTCCGATAATTATTTGATTTTCTTAACATTTTCCTCGCGAGAACGACGCTCAATAGTGTTTTCAACCATTAGTCTTGCTTGTGTCTTTCTTGGCGGATACTGTTTGAAAATGAAGATTTGCTGCAAAATCGCAACAAGGTTTGAAATAATCCAGTAGAAACCTACGGCAGCCGGTACTCTGAATGCAATGTATAATGAGAAAAACGGCATCATTAACATCATCAACATCATTTGTGTTGCCTGCTGACCTGCAGCCGGATTATTTTTCTTTTGAATTAAAGTAGATACTAAGCTTGAACCTAATGAGGTAACAAAGCTAAGGATAGGAATAATAACAATCTTGTTAAAAGCACCATCCTCTGTTTTCCAGTGTGGGAAAGCAGTCATGTCAAGACCGAACAGTGTCATACCGTTTCGATAGGTTTCAATGTCAGCACAAAGCTCATTGGTAAATATCTGTGGGAACTGAGTCTGTAAGATTTCCTTATAAGCATCAAAGTTTTCAAGAATATTCAGCTGGAAGTAATTGATTTTTTCACCCTCGTGCCCCGGCATACTCTGGAAGATAGGCAAAATTGTATCTGCAATTGCCTGTGAGCTGGCGGTGAAAGGTGAATCTCCAATAAGCTGAGCAGCACCCAATACATAAGAAATGGGATAGTAAATGATACCGATGATACCCGCTAAGAATACCAGCTGGAAAAGCATCGGTCCGCAGCCCATTTGCATGGGATTGTGACCCTCTCTGCTATAGAGATTCTGCATTTCCTCGTTCATTTTTGCCTGCATTTTTTGACGCTCTTTAGGATCATTTCCGCTGTAGGCATATTTCTTTTGAATTTTCTGAATTTTTGGCTGTAATCTTGTTGTTTTTGCCATTGTTTTCTGCTGTCTGACATTAATCGGTAAAAGAAGCAAACGAGTTACAATGGTAAAAATTATGATTGCAATAAAATATTGGTTATTGAGCAAATCCATAAGGAAGTTCATACAAATACCGAACAACCAATAGAGAATCTTGAAAACAGGAAAACCTTCAGAAACAGTATCACCCGTTTTAAGTAAAATAAAATTATTCATTCTTTATCCTTTTTGGTTATTTTAGGGGGAACAGGATCCCAGCCCCCTTTTGAAAAAGGGTTACACCTTAAAATCCTCCAAGCAGCTAAAAGACTTCCCTTGAAAATTCCATGAATTTCAATTGCTTCAATAGCATATTGAGAGCAGGTAGGATTAAATCGGCAACAGCCGTGTGAAAACCTTGGACTGATTGTCATCTGATAGGTTTTTATTAAAAAAATTAATATCTTTTTCAATCCAGTGCACCTAATGCTTTAAGCTGCTCCTCCATCTGGGCTTTTACCTCCTGCATTTTTACCTGACTTGTTTTTGTTCTTGCCACAAAAACAATATCATAGCTGCCGTTTAACCTTTGTTCAAGCTCCGAAAAGGCTGTTCTGATTAATCGTCTTGCACGATTCCTTTTAACTGCATTGCCGATTTTTTTGCCTGTGGTAATTCCATAACTGGTTTCACCGCTGCGGTTTTTCATAACATAGGTAACGATACAGGATGAGGCTTTGTTTTTGCCTCTGTAATAAAGCCTGCGGAAATCCTTGTTCTGTTTTAAGGTTTTGCTTTTCACCCAATCACTCCTAATCGGTAATTAGTAAGAAAGCTTCTTTCTGCCCTTAGCACGACGGCGGGCAAGTACCTTTCTACCATTCTTAGTTGCCATTCTTTTTCTGAAGCCATGCTCTTTTTTAGCGTGTCTTTTCTTTGGCTGGAAAGTTCTTTTCATTTTTTTCACTCCTTATCAAAAGACTAAACTTGTCTTAATCTTTTATATTCTCTGTACGGGTATAGTACAGGCAGATTTTGTCGAAGAGATAAAACTCCACACAAGCAACCGAGAACCGAACAAAATAAGTTTTAAAAAGGCAGATTTTGTCTTATATTGCGTTAAAATTTTCGGAATACGAAAGTATTCCTGTAAATTTATGCCTTATCTAATTCAAAATCAGCACTTTTTAAAATGCTTCGCACCTGAAATACAAAACAATGTGTACAGCTGAGCATTTCTTTTTCGCAGGCATACTGTCGTATGGCAAGAGAAAAAATGTTCAGATATGCCATTGTTTTGCATTTCAGGCTGTTGGGTTCGATTTTTGGTTGCTTAACGGTAGATATTATATATTAAAATATAATATCTTGTCAACAAAAATTTGAATAAACTTGTATTTATTCCTTTTATATATTATAATAACACTATATATTGCGTACTGCACTTTTATCAACAACTAAAATGGAATGGGGTATTTTGTATGCTTGGTATTATCGGGGCGATGGATGTTGAAGTAAATGCCATAAAAAACAGAATAACAAACAAAACCGTAACAAAGAAAGCAGGCGTTGAATTTGTCTGCGGACTCATTGAAAATGTTATGGTTTGTGTTGCGCAGTGCTCACCCGGCAAGGTCAATGCAGCAATCTGTACGCAGGCTATGATTGACAGCTTTGATGTTGACAAAATCATTAATGTTGGTGTGGGCTGTTCGCTTTCAAAGGATATTGTTATTAAAAATGTTGTTATTGCAACAGATGTCTGTGAGTATGATATTGATATTACGGCACTGGGTGAACCTCGGGGATTTATCAATGGTCTTAATGTTATCAAGGTCAGTGCTGACCGTGAACTGAGTGAAAGGCTGGCACGTACGGCAATTACCTGCGGAGAAAAAATACACCGCGGAACAATTGCCAGCGGTGATACCTTTATTACAGACAGCGGACTAAAAATGCGTTTGAACACTGAATTTGATGCAATCTGCGGTGAGATGGAGGGAGGAGCAATCGGTCATACCTGTCTTGCTAACGGAATACCCTTTGCAGTTATTCGTTCAATCAGTGACGGCGGCGACGAAAGCGCACAGATAGATTATCCTATATTTAAAAAAATCGCTGCAGATATTTCTACAGCGATAATTGTTGAATATATTAAGTCAGAGCAAAATCAGTTTGCTTTGTATTAATCAAGGTAAAAGCTTGTAAGAATTTGTTCCTCGGCTCTGTTGATAAGATTGATGAAAGCATTGCTTTCGCACATATCGTTACCGTTTCTTGATTTATCCTCAATCAGTCCGAATTTGGCATCCTCAACTGCAATAGCGGCATTTGCCAGCTCTCTTCCGAGGTTAAAATCAATTTTGAATATTTCCTTTGGCAGAATACCTGCCTTTGCCATTGTAAGTGCACCGCGGTATACGCAAAGCGCATAGTAGTCATAGATGTATTTAACTGCTTGTGCATCCTTGGCAGATGAAATGATATCGAGCAGAAATGTTGATGCCTGTGCCAGTGTGCCGACACTGATTTCACCATTTTCATCAATTGGTGTGTCAATATATGATGTGTCAACACCATTGCGGTTGTTGCTTACGCCCAAAAGATAATCGGTGGTTACACCGTAATATTCACCGCATTTGATAACAAAATCAAGTCCGCACTCTCTTATACCCTTTTCATAATGACTGAGAAGTGCCTGGCTGATACCTAAATCCAATGCCGCCTTTTTTTGGCTGATACCTCTTTCTTTGCGAAGCTGGGTTAACACCGCTGCAAAATTTGAAAGCTTGTCAGCCTTGTCCTTTTTTTTATCAATTCGATTTTCCATAAAACCCTCCACATATTACAAATAGTATTATATCTGCATTATTACTATTTGTAAAGTGTGAATTTTATATTGTTAATTATTTGTAACATTTGGCTAAATAAGGAGCTTTTTTTAT
>VSOH01000180.1 GCA_009774735.1 Clostridiales bacterium | reverse complement strand
CTATTATTGTTTAATTTATATTTGGTGAGGTACGTATACTATGAATAAGAGGATTTTTCTTTCATCACCTACAATGTATGGTGACGAGCAGAAATACATAAAAGAAGCATTTGATACAAATTGGGTAGCACCTCTTGGTGCCAATGTTAACGGGCTCGAAAAAAGTATGTCTGATTATCTTGGTATTAGGGGTGCTGTTGCTCTTTCTGCGGGTACTGCTGCACTTCATCTGGCGGTAAAAGCAGCAGGAGTTAAGCAAGATGATATTGTTTTTTGCTCCGATATGACATTTTCTGCTACTGTTAATCCCGTTTCATATGAGGGTGGAAAGCAGGTTTTTATAGACTGTGAAAAAGAGTCCTGGAATATGGACCCAGCAGCTCTCAGAAGAGCGGCAGAAAAATATCCTGATGCCAAAGCCGTTGTCTGTGTAAATCTTTACGGCTCTCCTGCAAAGCTCGATGAAATCAAATCCATTTGTAAGGAGTATGATTTGGTATTTATTGAAGATGCCGCTGAAAGCCTCGGTGCGAAGTATAACGGTCAGCAAACAGGTACCTTTGGTGATTACAATGCAATATCATTTAACGGAAATAAAATTATAACGACCTCGGGCGGCGGCATGTTTTTGTCAGACGATGTCAAGGTATGTGAGAAGGTTCTGTTTTGGGCAACTCAGGCAAGAGAACCGGCTCTCCATTATCAGCATAATGAAATCGGATATAATTATCGTATGTCAAATATTGTTGCAGGTATCGGACGCGGACAGTTCAATCATATTGATGAACATGTTGCACTGAAAAAGAATATCTATAATATATACAAAGAAGCATTTTCGGATATTGATGCAATCAGAATGAATCCGTTTTTAGAAAACAGTGAACCTAATTTCTGGCTGTCCTGTATTACAATTGATCCTGCAAGCGGTGTTACACCAACAATGGTTATTGACGCTTTGGCTGATGCAGATATTGAATCAAGACCTATCTGGAAGCCTATGCATATGCAGCCTGTTTTTGCTGGTTATGATTTTATCACTGCACAGGACGGAATTTGTGTTGATGAAGAAATTTTTGCAACAGGTCTGTGTCTGCCAAGTGATGTAAAAAATACAGAAGAAGATATGGAAAGAATTATAAGCGTTGTAAAAAGCTTGTTTTAGGAGATTCTTATGTATAAGTGTGTTAAGAGGTTTTTTGACATAGTTTCATCGCTGATAGCAATCATCATTTTGGCTCTCCCGATGATGATACTGGCAATTCTTATCAGAGTAAAGCTCGGCGGTCCTGTTTTGTTTAAACAGGAAAGACCGGGTAAGAACGGTAAGATTTTTACACTGATTAAATTCAGGACAATGACAAATCAGTGTGATGAAAATGGTGAATTACTGCCTGATGAGGTAAGACTTACAAAATTTGGTGTTTTTCTGCGTTCAACAAGTCTTGATGAGCTTCCTGAGCTTTTTAATATTTTAAAAGGCGATATGAGCGTTATCGGACCGCGACCCCTTCTTGTTCAGTATCTTCCAAGGTATAATGAGCATCAGGCACAGCGGCACCTTGTAAGTCCCGGTCTGACAGGCTGGGCACAGGTTAATGGAAGAAATGCCATAAGCTGGGAGCAGAAATTTGACTATGATGTTGAATATGTTAAAAATATGAATTTATTTTTTGATATAAAAATTATTTTTATGACAATTATCAATGTTATAAAAAAAGACGGAATAAGCAGTGAAACCAGTGCGACCATGGAAGAATTTATGGGCACTGAGGAAAAGGAAATTGTTAATGTCTGAATCAGTAATTGTTATAGGAAAAAGCGGTCACGGAAAGGTGATTGCAGATATTATACTATCCTGCGGAGATCAGGTTATAGGCTTTCTTGATGATGCTTATACGGAAAACGAAGCCATTCTCGGCTTTCCGCTTCTTGGCAGGGTAGAGGATTATGTAAAATATCCTGACTGTAAATTTATTATCGCAATCGGAGATGCAAAAATCAGAGAGCGTATTGCAGATATGCTTGATGCTGAGTGGTATACTGCTGTTCATCCGTCTGCTGTTGTTTCAAAGCTTGATGCAGAGCTTGGTGCCGGTACTGTTGTAATGGCAAATGCTGTCGTTAATCCGTCAGCGAAAATCGGAGAGCATTGCATCGTTAATACAGGTGCGGTAGTCGAGCATGATAGTGTTCTTGGTGACTTTGTCCATATTTCACCTAAAGCTGTTCTGGCAGGTACAGTTACAGTCGGTAAATCAACACATATAGGTGTTGGTGCAGCAGTGATTAATAATATTTCAATTGCATCAGATTGTATCATCGGCGGCGGTGCGGCAGTTGTTAAGGATATTACCGAAAGCGGAACATATGTCGGTGTTCCTGCAAGGAGATTAAGATGAAGATATTAGTTACAGCAAACTTTGACTTGGGTCTTTATAAATTTCGTAAAGAGCTTTTAAAGGAATTGCTTGATAATGGTCATCAGGTTTATATTTCGCTTCCTGATGGTGACTTGGTGCTGCCGCTTGTTGAAATGGGCTGTGAATTTATCAATACAGACATTGACAGACGCGGTATGAATCCTGTTACTGATTTAAAGCTTGTTTTCAGCTACAAAAAAATCTTAAGGAAAGTTAAGCCTGATTTGGTTATTACATATACAATTAAGCCGAATGTTTATATGGGTATGCTTTGCCGAATGATGAATATACCTTATGTTATTAATATTACAGGACTCGGCACAGCCTTTCAGTCAAAGGGAGCAATGCTGAAAATCTTTGTTCAGCTATATAAAGCAGCCTGTAAAAAAGCACAAACAGTTATTTTTGAAAACTGTGCCAATATGCAGCTTTTTAAGGATTATGGTATTGTTAAGGATGAGCAGTGCCTGCTTAACAATGGTGCCGGTGTTAATCTTGAAGAATATCCGTTTACCGAATATCCTGACGAAGAGCAGATAAGATTTTTGTTTATCGGCAGGGTGATGCGTGAAAAGGGAATAGACGAGCTTTTTGATTCTGCTAAAAGAATAAAAAAAGAATATGATAATGTTCATTTCGATATAGTCGGTCCTTATGAAGATGATTACAAGACTGTTACTGAACAGCTTGTGGCAGATGGTGTGATTGAATATCACGGTTTTCAGGAGGAGGTCAGGCCGTTTATTGAAAAATCGCATTGCTTTGTTTTGCCGTCGTGGCATGAGGGTATGGCAAATACAAATCTTGAATGCGCAGCTATGGGCAGACCGATTATAACAAGCAACATCCACGGCTGTCTTGAGGCTGTTATGGATAATGAATCGGGTTTTCTAACAGAGCCTGAAAATTCTGATGATTTGTATCATAAGCTCAAAGCTTTTGTTGAGCTGCCTTATGAAGAGAAAAAGGATATGGCAGAGAAATCACATTGCCATATTGAAGAAAACTTTGATAAAAGAATAATCGTTGAAAGAACTCTGAGCAGAATTATTGAGTAAAAAATTTGTTTTGATGGAGGATTTATGATACAAAGCTTAATTTGTCTTGCACCTGTTGCTGTATTGTTTTTATGGAACGTAAAGATTGCAGGCATCGGAAAAAATTTTGATGATTATATGAGTGTGGATAATATGCAGAATATCAGAGGCATGCTGGCTGTATTAATCGTTATTCATCATTTTTCCGGAATGATAGAAAAAAACTCAATGTTTTTTTTGTTTAATCACATTGGTTATTTAGTAGTCGCTTTGTTTCTGTTTCTGTCAGGCTATGGTCTTGCGTATGGTGTGCAAAATAAACCGGGATATATAAGCGGTGTTAAATTTTTGTATACAAGAATTCCTAAGCTTGTTATTCCTTATTGGATTGCTGTGGTTATTTATGCAGTCGGATATTTTGCTGCAGGTGAACCAAATACATGGAAAGAGATCTTATTATCCTTTGTAAGCTTTAAAAACATTGT
>VSOH01000018.1 GCA_009774735.1 Clostridiales bacterium | reverse complement strand
ATTAGCATCTGTTTTTATCTTTATATCTATTTTGTATTAATAGGCTTTTGGTGAATAATATTATCTATCTCTGTTTCAGCAACCTGAATAAGGCTTTCCCTGTCGTGAATAACTGTTTTTTCATAGCAGATGCTTATTGCCTGCGTAAGACCGAGCAGAATAAATAAAAGGATAATCTGTTTCGGCGAATTGAAAATATAGTCAGTTAAGCCGAAGAGCAGATAAAGCAGTGTTGCTGTGAATACACAAAATACAAGCGTAAATTTTTTGCCGTTATTTGTGTTGATTTCGAGCAGCTTGCCAAAGGTACATACAAATACAACCGATAAAACAATAACACCTATTATACCAAGCTCCATCCATGTTTCAATAATGAAATTGTGTGCGTGCGGTTTGTTTAAATCGTAGTTGTTATAAAGGATCTGACCTGTCTGCTCAACACCGAAGCCCGTACCGTATATAAATGTTTTTATATGAGTGGTAATATAATCATACAGACTCTGCCATATCTGAAAATGTGCCTCGCTTGATTTTTTTGCTTCATATCCGCCTGTGGCAACATCACTTACTATCGGAACATTTTGGAAAATTAAACCGTACCTTGTCAGAATTGACGGCAGTATAATGCATATTGTCGGGATGAATATTTCAAGCAGCGGCTTCCAATGATGTTTCGCTAAAATCACAAACATAAATATCCAGCCTGCAATTGCAATAAAGCAGCCTGCACGTGTCATGGTTGAGCTCATGCCTGCACTGATAAGCACATTAAGTGCAAAGTAAGCAAGCTTGTGTATTTTGTCTTTTGAATTTAAGAACAGATAAATTGATATAGGGTAGCATATTACCATATAGGTTGCCAGCAGATTGGGATTTGAAAAGAAGCCGCTGGCTCTTGATACCCATGCATGCGTGCTGATTTCAAACGGAAGCCATGTGTATATTGCCTCGTCAAAATTTCTGTAAAAAGGTGTAACAAGTACCCAATTTTGACTGATTATATCATGTTTATAAAGTGTATATGTAAGAATCTGAATAGCACCTACAAAGCCGTTGATTCCTCCGGCAAGCACCATCATCGACAGAATTCGGTCAATTCGTCTTCTTGTTCTTGCGAGATTATAAATCATAACCTCAACCAAGAACATCCCCCACCATAGTGCCGCAGTGGATAAGGTAGAAAACCTTGTTCCGCTCCAAATTGTGCTGACGAGTGCCAGCGTCATAAATGCTATTATCAGCTTTCCCAATGTACCGACCTTAGCCTTTTTGCCTTCCCGTGACCATTGTCTTTTAAAAACAATAAAGCCTGCAAACAGCAGAAAAGGGCTTATATATTCAGGTAATATGGGAAAGAAAAAGATAATAGCCAAAAGCCAATACCAGCCGGGATTCTTTTTGTAACCGACTTTAAGGCTTGATATTTTCTCACTCATTTCTAACCTCAAAAAAGTTGTTTTAAATTTACTGAAAGATAAATTCTCTCAATATAATACTATATCAGCTTGGATTTTTCAAGTCTTAACACAATTTGTAAGGATTTTCATATTGTATTAACATTTTTTTTACATTCAAAATTATTGAAATAATACTTCTATTATTGTATAATATTTTGGTATCTAAATAATTTAGGAGTGTTGTTATGGACGAAAAAGATATAGAGCTTGACAAGCTCGATGATACCATGAGGGATAATATCCCTGAGGAAAAAAATGACGAAACCGAACTTGAAAACAGAGACGGCGTTAATTATGAAACAAATGATAACTGGCAGTTTGAGGCTGAGGCACCCACACTTAATGACGATTTGTTTGATGGTGAAGTTGATTTGCCTGCACAAAAGCCGTCATCAGGTCCGATTGAATACCAATCACCTGCAGTACAGACAGCGGTAAATAACAGCAGAAAAAAGGAGCTTCTTCATTTTATTCCTACGGCATTGCTGATTTTAGCTATTGCTGTAATGCTTGTTGTTTTAGGTGTAAGATATTACACTGTGCCTAATGGCAAAGAGGGTAAGATGATGAATCCTGCATCTGTGGTTGCAACCGTTGATGGTACTAAGGTCAGCATAGGTATGTTTAATTATTACTACACAAGTATGGTTAACTACTACGAAGACTACGCAAACTATGGTTATTTTGATCTTGATACAACAAAGGATTATGATTCTCAGTACACTACTGATGCAAATGGCAATAAAATTACCTGGAAAGAGTTCTTTGAGCAGGAAACATTCAAAGAGATTGAGCAGTTAACCGCTTATTATACTGCTGCTGTCAAAGCCGGTGTTCAGCTTACGGACGCACAGAAGGATACAATCAACAGTCAGCTTGAAAGTCTTAAGACTTCTGCATCAAGTCAAAATATTTCACTTGATGAATATATTGAAAAGGATTATGGTCAGTATTGTAGTGAGGAAACGCTTCGTCTGAGGCTTGAACAGTATTATATTACTGCTAATTATAAGGGCAGGCTTGCTACTGAAATTCAGATTTCACAGGATGAAATTGATGCACATTTTGCTGAGAACAGAGAAAAATATAATATTATCAAATTCAGCTATCTTATGCTTGAGTATGACAATACTGATGACCAGACCAAGGAAAAATCTCAAAAAGCTGTTGAAGATTATTTCAATAAAATTACCGACAGAGATTCAATTATCAATTTAGTGCCTGAGGTTTATAAGGACTTGATTGAACAGGAAGCAGCCAATGCTATGGCATCTAACGAGGATATGACTCAGGAAGAGGCTGAAAAAATAGCTATTGCTTCATATGAGCAGAGAATTGACGCTACAATCACAGGCAGTGACACTCCTTTCAGTGATGAATTTGACGAGTGGCTTTTCAGCGATGATACACCTGTCGGCTCTAAAAACTTTTATATAGATGAATCAACCGGCAACGCATATCTGATTCTGAAGACTGAAAAAGCAAAGCTTTTTGATGATGAAACCTACAGTGTAAGACATATTCTTATTCAGCCTGAAGAAGAGGGCGCCGAAACGGATGAAAATGGTAACGCCAAGTATTCCGAGGAGCAGATGGAATCAGCAAAGTCGAAGGCTGACGAGATTCTTAATGCGTTCAACAGCGGTGATAAGACTGAGTACAGCTTTGCACTGCTTGCAGAGCAGCACAGCGCAGATACAGCATCAACCTCAGCTGCCTCAAATGGTGCTTTCGGCGGTCTCTGCGAGGGCATTACGTTAGGCTATATGGTTCCGTCATTTGAGCAATGGTCAATTGACAGCCAGCGTAAATATGGTGATACTGACATTGTTGAGTCTGATTTTGGCTATCATATTATGTTCTTCATAAATCATTGTTCCGCTTATGAAACTCAGATTATTTCGGAGCTTAAAAATGATAAAATTGCTGATATAGCTGAAAATGCCGATATCAAACATCGGGATAAAATAATTGAAAAAGCTGTTAACGATTTTTACGCATCAAGAAGTGCTGCAGCAGAAAACCAGACAGCACAGTGATTTTTTCGACGTATTCGTGTGTTAAAAAATTAATACTTGTATTATTCTGCATAATGGTGTAAAATATTGTTTGTATGATTTACAATTTTATTAAAAGGATGAATTGAAATGGCAAAAAAATCTATGGAAGATGATATTCTTACAGGAGGCTCACTCGGCTCAGGTAAAGAAAAATCATCAAAGAAAGAAAATAAAAAGAGTGCAGGAGGAATTAAAATAGCAAAAAGAACTGCAACAATCATTAAGTCAGCAGTTTGTATTGTTATTGTTATAGCCCTTCTTGCTGCATATGTTGCAACAGGTACCGTAAGAAAAGGCTTTATTGCTTCGCTGAGCCTTCCTGCTCAGACACTTACAGGTGTTACAGTATCGAATGGTGACCAGAAGGCTAAGGTTAAGGTTAGTACATATAATTTCTATTATGCTTCAACCTATAACAGCCTTAAGAGCCAGCAGGAGCAGTATGAGCAGTATGGTCTTGATATGTCACAGCTTGGACTTGATGTTGACTTTACTGAAAAGCTTTCCAAGCAGACCTATACTGATAAGGAAACAAATAAGGAAATGACTTGGGCAGAGCATCTTGATGAAATGGTGCTTGATGCAATCGAGTCAACCTATACCTATTACTTGGCTGCCGTTGAGGCAAATGGCGGTGAAGAGCCTGAAATTACACAGGATCAGAAAGACCAGCTTGAGGAAACTATCAAGTCCTACACAGAAACTGCTAACCAGTACGGCTATACACTCAGCGGTTACCTTGTAAGGGCAATGGGTAAGGGTGTTACCGAAAAGGTATTCAGAACCGAGAGCATTCGTCAGTATATTGCCTCAAACTATAAAACTGAGCTTACAACTGATGTTGAAAGCAAGGAATACACTGCTGATGATGTTAATAAGTACAAGGATGAGCATACTGCTGATTTACTTGCTGTTGACATCAAGCTCTTTGAGGCTGACAGCGAGGATAATGCAAAGGCATTCAAGGACGAGCTTAAGGCTGACGGTTCAAACTTTGCTGAGCTTGCTGCAAAGTACTCAACAGATGATTTCAATAAAAAGGCTTATACTGAGGATGGCTTTACAACCGAACTTGGTGTAACAAAGGCAGTTCTTCAGAGTAAGCAGGTTGCCATTGCAACTGCTGATCCTCACGAGCATGAGGAAGGCGAGGAGCACAGTGATGATGAAGAGCAGACATATTCAGGTCTTGATTGGCTCTTCAGTGCAGACAGAAAAGCAGGCGATATTTACCAGCACAGCACATCTGTTGTTTATGTAATTACTCCTGCAGCAATTACAAATGCTGAAACTGTTAATGTTCGTCATATTCTTATCGCACCTGAAACTGCAGATGATGCATCAGTAACAGATGCTACCGATGAGCAGTGGAAGGCAGCTTATTCAAAGGCTGAGGAAATCCTTAATAACTGGAAATCCGGTGATGCAACAGAGGACAGCTTTGCTGAGCTTGCAAAGGAAAATACTACTGACACAGGTTCACAGGATAACGGCGGTCTTTATGAAAATGTTATTCCGGGTCAGATGGTTAATCCATTCTCTGCATGGTGCTTTGAGACCGGCAGAAAAGCAGGCGATACAGCTATTGTCAGATCAGCTTATGGTTACCACATTATGTACTATGTAGGAACAACAGGTGAAAAGGTTTGGGAGTATAATGCAAAACAGGCTCTTGCAAGTGCCGATGGTGCTTCTCAGTCTGAAAAGCTTGAGGAGGAGTATACTCTTAAGGTGAATTGGTTCGGTTCTCGTTATTTTGAAAAGGACGTTGACATCGACAACTAATAAAATTAGGGGTTGCTGTGTGCAACCCCATTTTTGTAATTCGATATGGAAGGAATAGAATGAACAGAAAGGACGATATCAAAAGGCTTACTGATGAGATTTCACGTCTGATGGCTGCACTTGAAGATGTTAACTTTGAGTGCCAGAGGCTTGAAATTATAAATTCAAATCTTGATTTTCAACTGAAATCTATCAGCAGGGAGCTTAAGCAAAATATTGCTATGCTTGAAACTCTTGAAGAGGAAAATAAGCTTTTAAAAGAACAGCTTGGTAAAAGATAATGGAATATATTTTAAATACAAATGAACTTCGCTCCTGTGCATCTGAGCTTCGTGCAGGGGATAGGGTAGTGCTGTCCGGTACTGTATATACCTCACGTGATGCGGCTCACAAGCGTATTGCCGAAAGTATTGATAAAGGCGAGAAGCTGCCGTATGATTTACAGAATGCGGTTATTTATTATGCAGGTCCTACTCCTGCACCGGAGGGTCTTGCCGTTGGTTCCTGCGGTCCTACAACATCAAGCAGAATGGATGTTTTTGCACCCGATTTTCTTGATAAAGGTGTTGTGGCAATGGTTGGTAAGGGAGAAAGAAGCACTGCTGTCTGTGATGCTATAATCAGAAACAAGGCTGTATATCTCTGTGCAATCGGTGGTGCAGGTGCATTGGCATCTAAATGTATAACCTCCTGTGACGTTATCGCTTATGAGGACCTGGGCTGTGAGTCAGTGAAAAAACTAACATTCAAGGATTTTCCGTTAACTGTTGCAATCGACTGCAACGGAGGAAATATTTTTGTAAGATAGTCTAATCTACAATTTTTCTGATGTCATTCAAAACCTTTTTTTCAATCCTTGATACATAGCTTCGGCTTATATTTAACCTCTGTGCAACCTCGCGTTGTGTCAGAGGTTTTTTGTTATTAAGACCGTATCGCAGAATAATTATTTCTTTTTCTCTGTCATCTTCAAGATTTTCAATGATTTTTGAAACCTTTTCCCATCTGATTTTAGTTTCAAGATCATCAGCTAAATCTGCATTCGTACTGATTGTGTCCTCAATAGTTAAAGGATTTCCGTCTTTGTCAACCTCAAGCGTGTCACCTAAATAAATATCATTTGCCTGCTTTTTATTGCTCCTGAAATGCATTAATATTTCATTTTCTATACAACGGCTGGCATATGTAGCCAGGCGGACGTTTTTATCTGCTTTGAATGAGTCAATTGCCTTAATTAATCCTATTGTTCCTATGCTTATTAAGTCGTCGGTATCGTTTGTTTTTGAATAATATTTTTTTACTATGTGGCTTACAAGTCTGAGATTTTTTTCAATAAGTACGGCTCTTGCGTTTTTATCTCCTTCTTCCATTCTTCTCAGCATTTCCGCCTCCTCCTTTGGACTCAGCGGCTTTGGAAAGCTGGAAGTGTTTTGAATGTGCAATATGAAATAAATTAAATGTGCCGATATGGCAGAAAGTATTGCAGTAAACATTTTCATCACCCAAGAAATAATATTCTTTTTATTAATTTTATATGCCTTGCAATTTTAATATTTTTCAAGAACAAAAGTTCGAGATTTTTTGCTAAATCTATTGAAAAATATATTTATTTATCATATAATATAATGAATGCAGAAATTTATTAAAACAGAGTCAGGAGCTATTATGGACAAGTTCAAGTTGGTGTCAAAATTCAAACCCACAGGTGACCAGCCTGAAGCTATTGATGCTTTGGTTAAGGGTGTGCTGCGTGGCGATAAGGAACAGACTCTTATGGGTGTTACAGGTTCAGGTAAAACCTTTACCATGGCTAACATCATTGAAAGAGTTAATCGTCCAACGCTCGTTCTTGCACATAATAAAACTCTTGCTGCACAGCTTTGCAGTGAGTTTCGAGAGTTTTTTCCTGATAATGCTGTTGAGTATTTCGTGTCCTATTATGACTATTATCAGCCGGAAGCATATGTTCCTACAACCGATACTTATATTGAAAAAGACAGCTCAATTAATGATGAGATAGATAAGCTGCGCCATTCTGCAACAGCATCATTGTTTGAGCGGCGTGATGTAATTATTGTTGCATCCGTATCCTGTATTTACTCAATCGGTGACCCGATAGATTATCAGAGCATGGTCATTTCGCTCAGAACAGGTAAGGAAATCGGCAGAGATGCGCTGATTGAAAGGCTTGTTTCAATTCAGTATGAAAGAAATGATATTAATTTTGTAAGAAATAAGTTCAGGGTTCGTGGTGATACTCTTGAAATTTTTCCTGCAGGCTCCTCAGGTAATGCAATAAGGGTTGAATTTTTCGGGGATGATATTGACCGAATTTGTGAAATAAATCCTTTAACAGGTAAGGTTGAGGGTGTTTTATCACACGTTTGCATATATCCGGCATCACACTATGTTGTCGGTCAGGAAAAAATGAATATTGCAATTGAAAAAATTTACAATGAAATGGTTGAACGTGTTGCGTATTTTGAAGAAAACGGCAAGCTGCTTGAGGCACAGCGTATAAAAGAGCGCACAATGAATGATATTGAGATGTTAAGAGAAACAGGCTTCTGTAAAGGTATTGAGAATTATTCCGCAGTTATGAGCGGAAGAAAACCCGGTGCAGCACCATTTACTCTTATTGATTATATGCCGGATGATTTTCTGCTGTTCTGTGACGAGAGCCACGTTATGCTGCCGCAGGTCAGAGGTATGTATGCAGGTGATAAAGCAAGAAAGGAAAGCCTTGTTGAATATGGCTTCAGACTGCCGTCGGCACTTGATAACCGACCAATGCAGTTTGATGAGTTTTATAAAAAAATTAATCAGGTCATATTTACATCGGCAACACCGAATGCCTTTGAAAAGGAGCACAGCACGCAGATTGTTGAGCAGGTGATAAGACCTACAGGTCTTCTTGATCCGATCATTCATGTTAAGCCTACTGAGGATCAGATGGATGATCTGCTCAGTGAAATTAATATGAGGACAGAGCGGAAGGAGCGTGTGCTCGTTACAACTCTTACAAAGGCAATGGCTGAGGATTTGACAAAATACCTTGAAGGCTTTGACGTTAAAGTGCGTTATATGCACCACGATATAGATACGATTGAAAGAATGGAAATTATACGTGATTTAAGACTCGGCGAATTTGATGTGCTTGTAGGTATAAATCTTCTGCGAGAGGGTCTTGATATACCCGAGGTTTCTCTTGTAGCAATTCTTGATGCTGACAAAGAAGGCTTTCTGCGCAGTGAAACTTCGCTTGTCCAGACAATAGGGCGTGCCGCAAGAAACGAAAACGGTGAGGTTATTATGTATGCTGACAGTGTTACACCGTCAATGGAGCGTGCTATAACCGAAACAGTAAGACGACGTGATATTCAGCAAAAATATAATGAAGTCCATGGCATAACACCTAAAACCATTAAAAAGGATGTTCGTCAGGTTATTGAAATTACCTCAAAAGAAAAATTATCCGGTAAGAAGAAGCACTTGACGAAGAAAGAAAAACAATTAATGATTCAGCAGCTAACTCGTGAAATGAAGGAGGCTGCACGTATGCTTGAATTTGAGCATGCTGCATATCTTCGTGACCAGATTGCTGAATTGGAAAAATAGATTAAAGATAATTTGGAATACTAAAAATGACAAGGTTATTTAATGATAAAAAGTTTTGGAAAACTGCGGTAAGGCTTACTGTGCCTGTTGCACTGCAGAATTTGCTGACAAGCTCTTTTACGCTGGCGGATACTCTGCTTGTCAGCTCACTTGGAACTGTTGCGCTTTCCGCTGTCGGTATGATAGGGCAGTGGGCATGGCTGATGAATATGATTTTAGTCGGCTTCTGCTCGGCAACATCCGTATTCATTTCTCAGTATTGGGGCATTCAGGATTTAAAGAAAATACGACATATCGGTGGTATATCCATAGCGTTTTCGCTTGGTGTATCGGTTTTGTTTACCGTTGTCAGCATTGCGATACCGCAGTATGTAATAAGAATATTCAACTCTGACCCTGAGGTTGTTGCTGTTGGTGCAGAATATTTAAAGGTTGTTGCATTTTCGTATATTCCCATTGCTTTAACCAATATTCTTGCTGCTGTTCTGAGAGCAGTTGAAGAGGTTAAGCTGCCTATGTATGCATCTGCATTTACTACTGTTTTAAATATATTTCTTGACTACGCTATGATTTTCGGTAAATTCGGATTTTCGCAAATGGGTGTTAAGGGTGCAGCTTTGGCTACGGTAATATCTGCATGGCTCGGTGTGGTTCTGATTGTCGTTATATCACTGCTTCAGAAAAATCTTATTGCCACAAAGTCTATTGATTTTTTCAAATTCAACAGAAGTGAGATTCGTGAATATTTAAAAAAGGCAATACCGATTGTTATTAACGAAAGTATGTGGGGACTTGGTACATTCACCTATAATATTATTTACGGCAATATGGGCTATGAATACTTTTCAGCCCTTACAATTGTAAGAAGCTTTGAAAATATCTGCTTTGTCCTCTTTATCGGTATATGCAGTGCATCCTCGGTTATGATAGGCAAGTCAATAGGTATGGGTGAAATTAAAAAGGGTATTGAGGATTCAAAGCGTTTTTCAATAATTGTTCCTGTTATAGCAGCCTTTGTGTCTGTTTTGATTATTGTATTCAGGCATCAGCTTGTAAGTATATTCAATATGGGCAGCAATATCAGTCAGCTTGCGATAGATACGGCAGGAATGCTTATGCTCATTTATGCAATTGCCTTTCCTTTCAGAGTGTTCCCGTATCTTCAGATTGTATCAATCTTCCGTTCCGGAGGCGATACCTTCACAGGTGCTAAGTTTGAGCTTATATGCCTGTGGTTGATGTCAGTTCCTGCAACACTCATTGCAGTTTATGTATTTAAAGTATCGTTTTTGGCGGCGTATGCAATTATGTATATTTTTGAAGATATTCCCAAGGTAATATGCTGTTTAAAATTTTATTTTTCAAAAAAATGGATAAAGCCTGTAACGGAAGAGGGAAGAAAGGCTCTCGAAAAATTACAGCAGGCAGAGGTTAAGGATGAATAAGAATATAGTTGTTAAGGGTGCGAGAGAGCACAATCTGAAAAATATTGATATTACGATTCCGAGGGACAAGCTGATTGTATTTACAGGCTTGTCAGGCTCAGGCAAATCAAGTCTTGCTTTTGATACAATTTATGCTGAAGGTCAAAGACGTTATGTTGAATCACTTTCGTCATATGCAAGACAGTTTCTCGGTCAAATGGAAAAGCCGGATGTTGATTATATTGACGGGCTTTCTCCTGCAATTTCAATTGACCAGAAAACCACGTCACGCAATCCGCGTTCGACCGTCGGCACTGTTACGGAAATTTATGATTATTTAAGACTTCTTTATGCCAGAATAGGTGTTCCGCACTGTACCAAGTGCGGAAGAGAAATAACACAGCAGACTGTTGATCAGATTGTTGATGCTGTTATGAAACTGCCTGAAAAGACCAAAATACAGATAATGGCACCTATCGTTCGAGGCAGAAAGGGAGAGTATGTCAAGGAGCTTGACAATATCCGAAAGAGCGGATATGTTCGTGTTCGTGTTGACGGCTCTGTATATGACCTTAGTGAAAACATAAAAATGGATAAAAATAAAAAACACAATATCGAGGTTATTGTTGACAGGCTTGTTATTAATGATACGGTCAAGACACGTCTTGCTGATTCGATTGAAACTGCAACCCGTCTTGCCGACGGTGTTGTGCTTGTTGATATTGTGGGTGAAAGGGAGGAACTGTTTTCTCTTAATTATGCCTGCCCGGAGCACGGTGCTGTTATAGAGGAAATGAGTCCCAGAATGTTTTCGTTCAATAATCCTTTTGGTGCCTGCAAAAAGTGCAGCGGTCTTGGTGCATATAAGGAAATAGATGTTGATTTAATTATTCCCAATAAAAAGCTTTCAATAAATCAGGGTGCAATCAAAGCGTCAGGATGGAGTGTTAATGACGGCTCAATTGCAAAAATGTATTATGAGGGACTTTCCAAGGAATATGGTTTTTCACTTGATGTGCCTGTTGAAATGATTAGTAAGGAAGGACTTGATGCCATCCTTTACGGAACTGACGGCAAAAAGATTTCAATGAAGCGTGTCACATCTTATGGTACAGGCAGCTACAAGACTGATTTTGAGGGTATCGTATCGAATCTTAACAGAAGATATAATGAAACCACAAGTGAATGGTCAAGAAATGATATTGAAACGGTTATGACAACCTGTGTGTGTCCTGACTGCAAAGGTTCAAGACTTTTGCCTGAGGTGCTGAGTGTTACTGTCGGTGGTCTGAATATTTATGAATTCTGTTCAATGCCGATTGGTGAAGAGCTTGAATTCATTACAAATTTAGAGCTTACCGAAAGGGAACAGCTTATCGGAAATCTTGTAGTGAATGAAATTAAAGAAAGACTTCAGTTTTTAAATTCTGTTGGTCTTGAATATCTTTCACTGGCACGTGAGGCTGCAACGCTTTCCGGCGGTGAGGCACAGCGTATCAGACTTGCGACACAGATAGGCTCATCTCTTATGGGTGTATTATATATTCTTGATGAACCGTCAATCGGACTTCATCAAAGGGATAATGATAAGCTGCTCGGTACCCTGAAGCATCTTCGTGACTTAGGCAACACCTTGATTGTTGTTGAGCATGATGAGGATACGATGCGAAGTGCTGATTATATTGTTGACATTGGACCGGGTGCAGGTGTTCACGGCGGTGAGCTTATAGCAGCAGGCAGTGTTGATGATATTATTAACTGTGAAAATTCAATAACAGGGCAGTATTTGAGCGGCAAGAGGCAGATTCCCGTTCCGTCAAAAAGGCGTGAGGGAAGCGGCAAAAAGCTGACTGTTTATGGTGCCTGTGCAAATAATCTCAAAAAGCTTGATGTTGAAATACCTCTTGGTAAATTTGTTGCTGTAACAGGTGTGTCAGGTTCCGGTAAATCAAGCCTTGTTAATGAAATACTCAATACACATTTAGCAAATATACTGAACGGTGCAAAAACAAAGGCAAAGAACTTTGAAAAAATAACAGGTGCAGATAATCTTGATAAAGTTATTAATATTGACCAATCACCAATCGGCAGAACACCCCGTTCCAACCCGGCAACATATACTGGTGTGTTCAATGATATCCGTGAGCTTTATGCCCAGACACCTGATGCAAAGCAGCGTGGTTATAAGGCAAATCGTTTTTCTTTTAATGTAAAAGGGGGACGCTGTGAGGCTTGTCAGGGTGACGGTATTGTTAAAATAGAGATGCATTTCCTTGCGGATGTTTATGTTGCCTGTGATGTCTGTGGCGGAAAACGCTATAACCGTGAAACCCTTGAGGTGAAATTTAAGGGCAAAACAATATTTGATGTGCTTGAAATGACTGTTGATGAGGGCTGTGAATTTTTTGCCCAGCAGCCTAAAATATATAATAAGCTCAAAACCTTGTCTGATGTTGGTTTGGGCTATATCAAAATAGGTCAGAGTGCAACAACGCTTTCGGGCGGTGAGGCACAGCGTGTCAAGCTTGCGACAGAGCTTTCTAAGCGGAGTACCGGCAAAACAATTTATATTCTCGATGAGCCTACAACAGGACTTCATACAGCTGATGTTCACAGACTTGTCAATGTTCTGAATATGCTGGTGGATACAGGTAATACCGTGCTTGTAATCGAACACAATCTTGACATAATTAAATCTGCAGATTACATTATTGACCTGGGTCCTGAGGGCGGCAAAAACGGCGGAAAAATTGTTACTGCTGGTACACCTGAGCATGTGGCAAAATGTAAAAAATCATACACCGGTCAATATTTGAAAAAATATTTAAAATAGTATAATAAATTACATTCTGTAATGCGACAAGTATTGACAATATATACGTACAAGTATATAATATTCATATTGGTTCAGCATAGTGGAGGATATATGAGAAGTATATATAGAATTGTAAAAAAAATACGTAGTCATCAAAAAATAGAACGGAGAAAAATGGCTAACTCCGTGTATTACAAGGCACGTTTTATCTATACTCAGTATTGGGATTCTTTAGATATAGTTGATAACGAAATCGTGTTTCAATCCTATGACGGCAAGAGCATTTCAGGTAACTTGTACTATATGCTGCGTGAAGTTTGCAGTGATCCTTATTATGCAAATTTTAAGAAATACATAGTTACCAAATGGCGTAATTATGCTAAAATGGTGGAATATGTAGAAAAATTCAATGATGAAAACATTATTGTTTTAAAAGTACATTCTGATGAATATTGTCAGGTAATGGCAAGAGCTAAATACCTGCTTACCAATTCTACCTTTGCTCCGTATATTATGAAAAAAGACGGTCAGGTTATGCTGAATACCTGGCACGGTACTCCATTGAAGCATATGGGCAGGCAAATAATTGATGCTCCGAATGAGCTTGGCAATTCACAGCGTAATTTCCTTATGTCCGATTACCTTCTCTATCCCAATGAATTTACTTTTGAGCGTATGCGTGTTGACTATATGATTGAAAAGTATTATACCGGTCAATATGTTATTGGAGGTTATCCCCGAAATACAGCCTTTTTTGATAAGGAGCTTGCTGAAAAAATTAAGGACGAACTGGATATTAGTGATAAAAAAATCGTTGTTTATATGCCGACATGGCGTGGTATATTGGTGAATAGAAATAACGCCTTTCAGAATGCTTATACAGTCTTTACGCTTTATGAGCTTGATAAGATGTTGGATGATGACACGGTGCTTTTTGTCAAATTCCATCTTTACAACAGTGCCAGTTTGAATTTCAGCGAATTCAGTCATATCAGGGAATTTCCCACTGAATATGAAACCTATGAATTTCTTAACACTGCTGACTGTCTTATAACTGACTATTCAAGTGTTTTGTTTGACTATGCAAACACAGGCAGAAAAATTATTCTTTACGGCTATGACAAAGAGAAATATCTTGCCGAAAGAGGTATGTATCTTGATTATGACAGTCTGCCGTTCACCTTTGTTGAAACTGTGGATGAGCTTTACAGTGAAATCAGCAGCATTGACAGCTATAAGGATTACAGTGATTTCAGCAAAGAATTCAATAAGTATGATACTGCCGACTCTGCAAGGGAGATTTGCGACCTGTTATTTAAGAGCAAGGTAAGCGACGGTTTAAAAGTTATAGACGGCAAAACGTATCATAACAACAAGCCCAATGTACTTGTTTTCGGCGGTGCTCTTATGCAAAACGGAATTACAACAGCATTAAGAGGCTTTATTAAAAATCTTGATAAGGAAAAATATAATATTATTTTAACTTTCTTTAAGAGTGCTGTGGAAAAGAACAAACAAGTAATCAATGATTTTACCGATATTGATTATATGCCCATTCAAGGCGAAATGAACAGTACCTTTAAAGAAAACGAACTTAATTTTATTTATAATGAAACCGGTATAAACAGTGTTGGTATAAAACACGCAATTGAAACTATTTATAAAAGAGAGAAAAAAAGAGTTTTCCGCTATGTTGATTTTGACTATGTGATTCATTTTTCCGGTTATGAAAGAGTAATTTTAAATTTTTTCGGTCATATGGATAATGCTAAAAGAATTGTTTTTGTTCATAATGATATGGCGAGAGAATCAAAGACCAGAAATAATATCAGCGGTAATTATCGTGTTTCAATAAAAAAATTCGATAAAATTGCCTGCGTGCGAAAAAGCTCCGAAAATGAAATTTGCAAATTTGTCAGGGGTATTGACAAGAGTAAAGTTCTTACAGTGCATAATTTTATTGACGGCGAAAGAATTGACAGCTTGTCACAGCTGCCGGTTCAATATGATGACGACACTGTTTCAAATATTGAGCTTGATGAGCTTAATGAAATTCTAAACGGCGATGGTGAAAAGCTTATTGCCATTGGCAGATTTTCAATTGAAAAGGGCTTTGACAGATTAATTCCGGCATTCAATGATTACCGTATAACATCCGGTAAAAATTCGCATTTAATTATTATCGGCGGTCACGGCGTTGAATATGATAATATTCTTAATATGATTCAGGATAATGATTACCAAAATATTATTGTAATCAAATCTTTGCGTAATCCTTTCCCGATTTTGAAAAAGTGTGATTTGTATGTGCTGTCATCAAGGTATGAGGGCTTGCCGATGACCATTATGGAATCATTGGCACTTGGAGTTCCTGTTATCAGTACCGATATACCCGGACCGTCTGAATTTTTAAAGCAGGGTTATGGCTATGTTGTTGAGGATTCACAGCAGGGTATCTATGACGGGCTTGTTGCCTTTAGCAAAGGTCAACTCAATTCTTTGAAAAAATTTGATATTAATGAGTTTAATGCAAGTGCAAAGAAAGAGCTTGATTCTCTTTTTGAATAATTGAAATATTTATAATAAAAACAGCAGAAATCTTCTGCTGTTCAGTCTGTCGAAAAAGGTCCGGCTTATGCTGGGCTTTTTGTCATATATATGGTAAAATATATGTGGTGATGA
>VSOH01000179.1 GCA_009774735.1 Clostridiales bacterium | reverse complement strand
TCATTATCCTCTGTAAATGATGAAAGCTCATAATAGGAAAACCAGACAGCCTTTATATAAGGCTGCTCCACTGTATTCTTTGTTTCGTCAGTTGACGGCTGTGATGCAGTGCAGCCTGCAAGACAAAAAATCAGTAAAAATGATAAAATTATTTTTTTATACACTTGAACACATCCTAAATTTATAGTAAAATAGTCTCGGTGATATTATGGAATACAGACTTGGAAATTCAATAAGAATAAAAAGCAAGGGTGAAACTGTTAAGTTAAAGTGCCCGAACTGTGAAAAAGAAGTTCAGTTTGGCGTTTTTTCTAACTTTGAACGCAGACTTGACCCTGAAAAAATTTTAGATTTAAAAACAGTATATTTTCTTATCTGTCCGAACTGCACATCTGTTTATACTGTTGATGAAGTAACAGGCAATGAATTTACGAAAGGCAGACAGGATGCCATTGACACCTGGGATTTTAAGGATTTAAAGGAATTCAAACCACAAATATGACAGTTTCGCAAATTATCACAATAATACTTGTCTGTTTTGTAACAATAAATATAGCGGCAAGTGCCGCAGCAATAGCTGATAAGAAAAAAGCAATCAGAGGTCACAGACGTATATCTGAAAAAACGCTTATGCTTTTAGGTCTGTTCGGCGGTGCTTTAGGCGAGTACATTACAATGCTTAAAATCCGCCATAAAACAAGGCATAAAAAGTTTATGATTGGTCTGCCTCTTGAAATATTTCTGCACATAGTTTTGATAATTTTAATAGTTTATAAGGTCGCATTAAATCAGTAATGCGACCTTAATTTTATTACAGTATTATGCATATAAGTCCATTACAGCCCTCGTTAATTACACGCTCAATTGTTTCACGGAATTTATCACGTGCATCAAGCGGCATACGATAAAGCTTATTATTAAGTCCTTCACTGACAAGTTCGTGCAATGACTTGCCAAACAGATTTGTATTCCAAATATCTGCAGGATTTTCCTCAAACTCCTTAAGCAGATACATAACAAGCTCCTGACTCTGACTTTCACTGCCGACAATCGGAGCGACCTCTGTGTAGGTATTGCATTTTATCATATGAATTGATGGTGCATTAGCTTTAAGTCTTACTCCATATCGTCCGCCCTGCTTCATAATTTCAGGCTCACTGAGTGTCAGCTCATTCATTTCAGGCATAACGATACCATAACCGTTCTCCTCAACATCATTAAGTGCCTTAGCAAATCTTTCATATTGTCTTTGCATGGAAACAAGCGAAACAAAGTTTCCGAGCAAATCCTTTTCATCCTTAATATCAATATGACAGCTTTCACTGAGAATCTGATAAAAATACTTGTTATCGACATATAGCTTTATATTGACAGAGCCAGTAGATAAATCAAGTGAATTAACAGAAATTGACTCAATATATTCATTCGCTTTAATCTGTTCAACAAAGCCCGAAACACTTCTTATATTACCAAGAACGCTTACATTCTCTTTAACGCTTTTGAAAATTGATGCCCTGAAATAATTGTCCTTTTCGAGTGAATTAATCCAGCCGGGAAAAGAAATACCCACATTTGATATAGGAAATTCATACAAAATATCCGAGAGGATATCGTTAACCTCCTGCTCAGTCAGTTCAAGGCAGTTAACAGGAATTACAGGAACACCATATTTATTTGAAAGTAATGTACAAAGCTCGATAGAGCTGTTTGATCTTGGTTCAACACAGTTCATCAGTACAACAAACGGCTTATCAAGGGCTTTAAGCTCATCAATTACTCGTTCCTCAGCCTCCTCATATTCATCACGTGGAATGGAGCTTATAGAGCCATCAGTTGTTATAACAAGACCAATTGTAGAATGCTCGGTTATTACCTTTTTTGTACCGATTTCAGCAGCCATATTAAAAGGTATTTCCTCATCATACCATGGTGTTGAAACCATTCTTGGCTGCTCTTCTTCAATATATCCGACCGAGCTGGGGACTATGTATCCGACACAGTCAATCAGTCTGACCTTCATTTTCAGATTATCAGCCATATTAAGCTCAACAGCATCCTCAGGTATGAACTTAGGCTCAGTTGTCATTATGGTTCTTCCTGCGGCCGACTGCGGTAATTCATCCATAGCACGCTCTTTGACATACGGATCCCCGATATTAGGGATAACAAGTGTATCCATAAAGCGTTTTATAAAGGTTGATTTGCCTGATCTTACAGGACCAACCACACCGATATAAATATCCCCGTTGGTCCTTTTTGATATATCGTTATAAATATTGTTATTCATAATTTAACCTCACATTCCCGGAACTAATAAAACTCTTTGACAGTCAATTATCTGTGATGTCAAATCATTTTCTTCCATAATTAATGACATATCTGTGGAGAATTTCTTGGCAATCTCCCACACATCCTCATTTTTATTTGCGAAATAAAGTGTGAGCTGCGGTAAATCAGCATTTTCTCTTTCGGTTGCAGAAGATATGTCAGTTATATAATTCAGATTTTCCGGCTTAAACAGATAAGCACTGTACTCAAAATTAATTCTTAATGATATGGTGTTTGCATTTTTAATAACGTAATCAAAGCTGAATAGATTTGCTGAACCCACACCACTCATTTCGTTATCATTAAGTTCAAGAACATAATCACTGCTGCCTTCATAAAAGGAAAGCTGTGAAGAATCATCATAATAGAGGAATGAAAGCTTTATACTTATTGACATTTTAGAATTTTCAATATTACAGTCAACAATATCAAGCTTAAGGTCAAGAATTTCAATAATATCTTTTTCAATATCAAAATTAAGTTCGGCAGTTTTATCGTCATAAAAATAAATGGGGTTGGATTTTAAACTGACATTATCTGTTATTACATCCGTGTCATAATTAGGTATATACGTATCAACAACAAATTCATCTTTTATTGTTGTAAAAAGACTGTAATTAAAAGTAATCCTGCCAACCATTTCAATATCACATAGTCTATTGCTTACATCGGCCTTAGCCTTTACATAAACACTTGATATTGTTGCCTTAACAAAAGCATTATCCTCCTCACCCGAATCGTTGACATCAATAATTTTGCTTACGGAAAAGCTGTGAATACTTTTTTCAACAGTGCCTTCCTCATTTTCATAAAGCACCGAAGCATCCACTCTCAGCTTTACAAGCATTTTATCTTTAATGATTTTTTTATCTTCAACAATACAATTTGCAAATGTGTTTACAATATTTCTTATCTGAGAATTATTGCTGGAAATTGTAAAGGTTTCATCAAATTCCTCATTACATATACCTGAATCTTTTTCAATCAGTCTGTTGGGATTATACTGCTTTACAAAAGCATTTTTGCAATCAGCAAGGCACTGACCGTTGTTTGCTGAAAAAGCTGTAATATTAGCTCTCACGGCTGTATGAATGTCAATTCTGCGCTGATTAATCAGTCTGAAACTTGAATATTTTGTTACAAGATTAATTTTCGCAAACTTAATATCCATACCGGCATTTGAACTGATAGGTCTTGAAAATTCCTCCTCAAAAATATTTGAAAGAAGGCAGCCGCTACTGTTAACATATGTAAGGCTTATTATCGATTTGCCATAAAGCTTAATTGCACCGCCTGTACATTCATAATCAGTAGCAACAGATTTAACACTGCACTTGACCACACGTTCTATATCGTCAAGATACTGCGGCAGATTTTCCTGAAAATCCAGCTCAAAGCTTTCGCAAAGTGCTTCCTTTTCAATGGCTGAATTTAATGATTTGTATTCTTTACACAATTCCATAAATAGTACTCCTTTACAGTTTCTATAAAAACTTATGCAAAGACACTTAACATTATGATATTTTTATATAAAAAACCGCAATGCATTTTTGAACTGCCCCAGATTGTGCAGACAGTACAAAAAGACCCTAGTTGATGTAGAAAATAAAATTGT
>VSOH01000178.1 GCA_009774735.1 Clostridiales bacterium | reverse complement strand
ATCAAGAAAAGGTTTCCTGTTTTTTGCGCCCATTTTTGGCATTTTCAAAAATCGCCAGTATTATGCCGTGCAAAGGGGATAGAAAGAAATTTCCTCTCCCGTTTGGCAAATCCGCAGGCTGTCCGTGGAGGGCGGTCGAAAAGAAATTTTCACAAAACATATATTGGCTGGGTGATTTTGATAATAGGGGCTCTTTTGTTTGTACCGTATTTTTTAAATATTACAAAGTAGAAATTAAATTGAAATAAGTTACTAACTGATCTATTTGAACTTTTTTTGTAAAGAAAAAGGCAAATTCCTATCTATCGGACAGGTAAATATATCATCAAAGATCCAGATACATAGATGCAGAGCCGATAAACATGCGGAATAAAAATCACAGTTTATCGGTTCTGTTTCATTTCATAAGGTTTTAAGGCAAACATCCGCCAAATAAAATATAGTGTATGGTGGGTGGTTTTGCTATGCCTGAAAGACTTAACAGATACTATCCAAACCTGTTTTGAAGTTTGGAGGTTTTTTATAGGAAATTATATTTTCTTGCAATAGTTCCGATTTAATGTTATAATATTAAAAAACTATATTATTTATGGAGGAATTAGTATGAAAAGAACTTTAAGTGTATTGCTTTCTGTAATCATGGCAATGTCAATTGTTCTGTCAGGTTTCAATGTTCTTGCACTTGATGTGTCAAAAGGCATCGATGTTTCAGAATGGAATTCGTCAGTGAATTATGAAAATGTCAAGAAAAACGGTAAGTCATTTGTTATGATCAGACTTGGCTATTATAACCATCTGGATAAGTATTTCTGGGAGAATGTCAAAAAGGCTTCCGATGCGGGAATGAATTTCGGTGTTTATCTTTACAGCTATGCTTATACAACCGAAGAGGCTGACATTGAGGCAGACTTTGTAATTGATACGCTTTCACAGCTTGGAAAATATTATAAGAATTTTACTCTCCCTGTTGCGTATGATATGGAAGACTCTTCAATGACAAGGCTTGGCAAATCACAGCTTACAAAACAGATGACAACCTTCTGTGATAAAATCAGGAATGCAGGCTATGCTCCGATGGTTTATGCAAATCAGAACTGGTTTTTAAATTATATTGATTTGAACACAGTTGTGTCAAAGGATTATAAAATATGGTATGCATATTACCCAAATACAAAGCCAAGCAGCTTTACAACACAGATTGAAATTGGTAAAACAGGCGTTAAGGCAGATATGTGGCAGTACTTTGGTGTCAATACTGCATCACCTACCGTGTTTGATGAAAATGTTATTTATTACACTGATAAGCTTGTTAAACCCCTTAGCTGTTATCATAATTATAAGTTAGTAACAGATACAAAAGCAACGGCAGATAAGGACGGCGTATCACTGCGTACCTGTCAGAACTGTTCTGCAAATGTTAAACGTGTTATTCCAAAGGCATCCAATATCAAGCTTTCCAGAACAAGTATAAATTACACAGGTACTGTTCAAAGACCTACTGTTACGGTTAAAAACAGTAAGGGCGAGGCTCTGGAGTATAAGAAAGACTTTACATTAACATATTCGAATTTCAATTCAACAAATGCCGGAACATACACCGTAAAGGTTAACTTTATAGGTGATAAGTATACAGGCTCAAAGACTTTTACTTATAAAATCAATCCATTAAGCGGTGCAAAACCAAAGCTTAACAGAAACACCTTTACAACAAACGGAAAAGTGCAGCGACCCACAGTCACTGTAACCGACAGCAAGGGCAAGGCACTGACCTATAAAAAGGATTTTACTGTAAGCTATTCAAACTGGAGCTCAACGAATGTAGGCAGATACACTGTGACTGTTAAAATGATTGGCAATTACAGCGGAACGAAAACCTTCCCGTACTACATCAATCCAAAGCCAACAGAGTTTGTGCCAAGCAATAAGGGTGGATTTAAGGCAATATCAAGGGGCTTTACCATTAAGTGGAACAAGCAGGCAAGCCAGACAACAGGCTATCAGATTCAGTATGCAACCAAGAGAGATTTCTCCAATGCAGCAACAATCACAATTGCCAATCCGAACACAACAAGCTATACCAGCAAGGGCAGAGCAGCCAATACAAGATACTATGTTCGTGTTCGTACATATAAGAAAATCGGAACAGGTACCTTCTATTCAAATTGGAACAGCGGAACTAAGTCTGTTGTAACATTGAAATAATCATAATTAAATAAAAATGCAGTACGTTATGTACTGCATTTTTTGATGTGAAATCAATTTGCGGCATTATCCCAGGGCCATGGGTCTTTCAGCCATTCATCGCTGTTATAGCCGTTTAAGGTCAGCGGACCGAATTCCTTTTCATATTCAGCTTTTACGGCTTCATATTTTTTTCTGTATGAATTCATCATTTCCTTTGCTTCCATACTGTCGGGATGGGTATCCAAAAACAGTCTGAGCTCGTACATTGCAAACTGCAGTGCAGATACACGTCTTAAAAGCTTATCCTTGCTCATACTCGCTTTACCATCCTTCCCATAAACGGTTTATTAAGCTCCGGAAATATTGTTCCGCAGTCAAGACCTTTTTCGTCTTCATATGTTATCAAATCCAGTTGGAGCGGAACATATGCCATAGTTACCGATGCATCTGCAGGCAGTGCAGGACGCTGTTCCTTTTTCAGAAAACTGGGCTTGAATAAATCTACATAATTTTCCATACCATATCTCCTTTCTTGGTACTATTCCATTTTATGTTAAAATTTCTTATTTGACAAAAAACCAATAAAAATAATTTACATATAATGGTATAGAAAGCCGAATTTCAGGCAATGCTATTTTTGAAAGAAAGAGGTAAGAAAGTTATGAAGGTGATTTGATTGTCAATTAAACGCGGTGAAATATATTACGCTGATTTAAGTCCTGTTGTAGGCTCAGAGCAAGGTGGAGTGCGTCCTGTTCTTATTGTTCAGAATGATGTTGGTAACAAATTTTCACCAACTGTCATTGCGGCGGCAATAACTTCTCAGAGAGATAAAAATAATCTTCCTACACATATTGAGGTTGATGCAAGAAACTGCGGACTTGCAAGGGATAGTATTGTGCTTCTTGAGCAGGTGCGTACAATTGATAAAAGACGTCTTAAGGAAAGAATGGGCAGCCTTGACAATAATGATATGGGTAAGGTCAATCACGCACTGAGTGTAAGCTTTGGTCTTTAATCAGCTTTATTATAAAAACAATCCACACTGCAATTTATGCAGTTATGGGATTGTTTTATTTTTTTTTATATGTTATTATTTACTTGTTAAAATAAAAATAACAGGAGAGTATTATGATAAAAGTTGCTAAATTTGAAAAGGTTTCTTTTGAGCAGTTTGAAAAGGACTGGCTCAAAAATTTCCCTGATACCGTGGATGTAAAGGCTGTTTATGACAGCATTAAGCTGCCTAAGAGAGCTACAACAGGCTCAGCAGGCTATGATTTTTATGCACCTGCTGGCGTTACCTTTGAACAGGGTAAAAGCACACTCGTGCCGACAGGGATACGCTCAAAAATTGAGGAGGGCTGGGTGCTGTCTATTTATCCTCGATCCGGGCTGGGCTTCAAGCATCGCTGCCAGCTTGACAATACTGTCGGTATTATTGATTCTGATTATTACAACTCTTCAAATGAGGGCCACATTATGATTAAAATGAGCTGTGATGCTCATGATGAGGGACATACTGCAAGAGTTGAGGCAGGCGATGGTTTTGCTCAGGGTATTTTTACTCAGTTCGGAATTACTGTTGATGATGATACTGACGGTGTGCGTGACGGAGGCTTTGGCTCAACTACAAAATAATGAAGAATAAGTTAAAGCAAAATATAAAAAATCCTGCTGTGGTTTGTATAACAGCCTGCTTTTGCTGTCTTATGTGGGGCAGTGCTTTCCCGATAATCAAAATCGGCTATAATCTGCTTTCGGTTGACAGCAGTGATTATATGTCACAGATACTTTTTGCAGGCGTCAGATTTTTCCTTGCAGGTATATTCACTGTAATCATTG
>VSOH01000177.1 GCA_009774735.1 Clostridiales bacterium | reverse complement strand
GTACAGATGCTTTCCCTCCGACTACTGACGGCATCAGCAATGTTGCACAAAACTATGCCGCTGAAATAAACAAAAGGCTTGGTGAGGCTGTTGTTATAACACCTAAAAATCCAAACCAGCTTGACTATAAATATAATTACGAAATATTCAGATACAAAAGCTGGTGGATTCCTTCAAAGGAAGGCTACAGCATCGGATGGCCATTTAAGGATGAGCTGCATCAGGCAATCATTGATATGAATTTTGACATTCTTCATTCACATGCACCGCTTGCAACAAGCTATTATTTCAGAAGAGTTGTTGAAAAGAAAAAAATACCGGTTGTTCTCACCTACCACACAAAATATGAATATGACATTGACAGGCGTGTTCCCACAAAACCCGCAAGAGACTTTGCATACAAATTCCTTTTAAATAATATAAATGCAGCCGACGAGGTATGGGTAACCAGCGAGGGAACCTCAGACAGTCTGAGAAAGCTTGGCTATCAGGGAGATTACATTGTTATGCCAAATGGCTGTGATTTACCTGTAACCAATGTTTCCTCCGATGACATTGCAATGATTAAAAGAAAGCACAATGTACCTGAGGATATGCCGATTTTTCTTTACTCCGGCAGAATGATATGGTACAAAAATATAGAACTGATTCTTGACGCCTGTACAAAGCTGAAGCGTGACGGCAAAAAATTCAAGCTGATTATGCTTGGCTTCGGTGCAGATGAAACTGCAATCAAGCACTACATAAGAAAATGCGGTCTGAAAAATGATATTATCTGGACAGGTAAAATTTTAGACAGGCAGGAAATTCTGAGCTACTACGGCATCGCCGATATTCTTCTCTTCCCGTCTGTATTTGACACAAACGGACTCGTTGTGCGTGAAGCTGCCGCCTGTGCAACACCAAGCCTTTTAATACATGGAAGCTGTGCGGCAGAGGGAATTGATGACGGAAAAACAGGCTTTTTGTGTATGGAAAGTGCACACTCCGTAGCAGTAACTCTTGCTAAAATTATGGATAACAAGGAGCTTCTCAGACGAGTGGGAAAGCAGGCACAAAGTGATATCTACATAAGCTGGGAGGACTCCGTACAAAAAGCATATAAGCGTTATGAAAATTTAGTTGAAAAATTCAATAAATAACAAAAAACAAGACGGCTGTTCTTAACCGAACAGCCGTCTTGTTATATCCTTATAAAGCGTATTACAGCTTTTCATCCTCTCTGACAGTGAGCACACAGCCTACGTTAACAGCACTTAACAGTACATAAACAACCGCTGCTGCTGCAATAGAAATCTTATCTATCATAACAGGCGCATTAACCGCATTGAATACGGCAACAAATAAAACCAGAACAGGCACAATCATAAATACAACTGCACAGTTTGATAAAATCTCGCCGAAGGTGCATTTTACATCGACAACAAGATATGTTGTAACAATACTTATTAAAGCTAACACAATTGAAACCGCCATAAAATTCAGCATCAGAATCTGGTCAACAGTCATATCCACCGTTATCGGAATAATTGACGTAACATCACCGTTTGTAATCAGCTTAATCTGCGTAATAACACCTGCTGCATAGCTGACAAGATTTATAAGTGCTAAAAATATAATACTTATTTTATGCTTTGACATAATCAATATACCCCCTGATTTCTTTTAAAAGCACATCCATTTCATCATCGGTTCCTACAGTAATTCTGACATAATTGTCAATTCTCGCAACAGCAAAGTAGCGGATGAATACTTTTTTCTCTTTCAGATATTCAAACATTTCCTTCATCGACAGCTTATCATGTGTGACAAACAGAAAATTTGCAGAGCTGTCAGGCATTCTGAAACCAAGTGCCCGCAGCTCCTTGGTCACACGCTGTCTTGTATTCACGATCTTTCTGCAGATATCCTTAAAGTATTCATCATCAAGAACACTTGCCCTGCCTATTTCAATCGAAAGACTGTCAACAGTGTATGAATTATAGGAATTTTTAACCGCCTCCAGAACAGAAATAAGCCTTTCGCTGCCTATGGCAAAGCCTATTCTGAGCCCGGCAAGAGAGCGTGATTTTGAAAATGTGCCTGTAACAAGCAGATTTTCATATTCCCTGATAAGCGGGATACTGCTCACACCGCCAAAATCCACATATGCCTCATCAATAATGACAACGCTGTCCTGATTATATTCCATAATCTTTTTAACAAAATCCGTTCCCTCACCGATTGATGTAGGTGCATTCGGATTCGGTATAACAACTCCGCCGTTTTTCTCTCTGTAATCATCAGGATTAATTCTAAAATGACTATCAACAGGATATGTTTTAAACGGAATATTAAACAGCCTGCACCATACAGGGTAAAAGCTGTATGTCAAATCAGGATAAACAACAGGCAAATCACTGTTAAAAAGAGCCTGGAATACAATTGCGATTACATCATCCGAGCCGTTGCCCACAAATACATTCTTAATATCCACATCATAATAATCCGCAAGTGCCTGCTTAAGAGGTGTTGCATTGGCATTAGGGTATTTTTTCAGCTCATCTATATTAAATTTTTTCATTGCCTCAAGTGCCTTGGGTGACGGCGGATACGGATTTTCGTTAGCATTCAGCTTAATAATATCTTTATCACTGCTCTGCTCACCGGGAACATAAGGCTCAATATCTCTTAAATTTTCAGTCCATAATTTTTCCATAAAAATACCTCTTCTGCGTATTTTACCATATCATCACAAAAATATCAACACTACTGTTGATACTGTCCCGATAATTACTCTTTCAAAATATTAATGTTGTCCAAAAAACAAAAATATGCTAAAATATTCAAACAAAGGAGTGATACTATGTCAACAATTTTAACTTACATCCTCATAGGACTTTGTGCCGTTATAGTTATTTTGCTTATAATATTATTAGCCGGAAAACCACAACAAAATAACTCCTCTGATATACTTGAAAAGCAGATTGAAATAACTGCAAAGCAAAGCTATAACCAATTAAACGATCTTTCAAAGCAGATGAACGGTCTGACTGAAAAAAACTATGAGCAGCAGATTAAGCTTCTTGAAACACTTAACGAAAATGCAGACAAGCAGACCAAAATGGTCAGCAATGCAATTCTTTCAATGCAGAAAAGCAACGAGGAAAAGCTTGAATTAATGCGTAAAACCGTTGATGAAAAGCTGACAGACACGCTTAACCAACGACTGAACGCCAGCTTCAAAACAGTCAGTGAGCAGCTTTCAAATGTATACAAAAGCCTTGGTGAAATGAAGGAGCTTTCGGCAGGCGTAACAGATAATGTTAAGGGGCTTAACAGAGTACTCACCAATGTCAAAAGCCGTGGGACCTGGGCTGAGGTACAGCTCGGCAATATACTTGATCAAACTATCCCCGGTATGTATGAAACCAATGTACAGACAAATCCAAAATATAACGGCAGAGTTGAATTTGCAGTTAAAATCCCAAATGCCGAGGATGACAGCATAACTTATCTTCCTCTCGATTCAAAGTTCCCGCTGGAGGACTATGCAAGGCTGTCGGCAGCCGCCGACGCAGGCGATTTAGAGTCACTTGAAAAGGCTAAAAAAGCACTGGAAACAAGAATTAAAGACGAAGCAAAGCTTGTTAAGCAGTACATAAGCTCTCCCGAAACCACACCGTTTGCCATAATGTACCTTGCAACAGAAGGTCTTTATGCAGAAATCACATCATCAAAAACAGCCATTGCAGAAAAGCTGCAGGCAGACGGCATTATGATTGCAGGGCCATCAACAATCACAGCACTTCTTAATTCCTTGTCAATGGGCTTTCGGACAATGGCAATCAACAAAAAGGCCAACGAGGTTTGGAAAACTCTCGGCGTTGCCAAAAAGCAGTACACGATGTTCGGTGATTTGCTTGCAAAGGCCAAGAAAAAGGTTGACGAGGCTGGCAAGGCGCTGGAAGATGCAAACCGCAGAAATGATGTTATTCAAAAGCATCTCAGAAACGTAGAAATCCTCAACCTGCCTGAAAACACAGATATTCTCCAAACGGACG
>VSOH01000176.1 GCA_009774735.1 Clostridiales bacterium | reverse complement strand
TCTGGATGCCTACCTTCCGTAAGCTGAGCATACCAAATAGCGGCACAAGCAGAAATGATTCCGATAAAGAATATTTTCTCGGACTGCCGACAATTGACAATAAAGCTAAGCTTGACACATTAAATAATCTATTGAAAAAGCAGGATACTCTTCTTTTAATAAAATTTCACTTTGGTGCATTTACAGAAGAATTCTCTGATTTAAAATACAGTAATATAGTTTTAATGGATCAAAAGGAATTAGACTGCCGTAATATAAATCTGTATTCACTGCTGAATGAAACAGATGCTTTAATCAGTGATTATTCCTCTGTCACATTTGACTACTTAAATACAGGCAAGCCAATTGGTTATATTATTGATGATATGAATGAATATAAATTAGGCTTTGCATTTGATAATATTACGGATTATATGCCTGGCGAATTAATCCGCTCCTATAAGGAACTGGAAGGATTTATTTCCTCCCTGAATGAAAATACGGATAAGTATTCAAATGACAGAAAAAAAGTACTGGATGCTGTTAATGATTTCCAAAACGGAAACAACGCAAAACATATTGCAGAAATGTTCATAGAAAAATAAGGAGATTTTATGATACCAAAAGTCAGTATAATCGTACCTGTTTATAATGTTGAAAACTATTTTGACAGGTGCATAAATTCATTAATCAATCAAACACTCAGGGAAATTGAAATTATTCTGGTTGATGATGAATCCCCTGACAACTGCCCTGAAATGTGTGATAAATATGCTGAAAAAGACAGCAGAATTAAAGTTATCCACAAAAAAAACGGCGGTCTGGGATTTGCACGCAACAGCGGTCTTGACATTGCCGCAGGTGAATACTTTGCCTTCGTTGACAGTGACGATTATGTTGATTTGGATTTTTATGAAAAATTATACACTGCTGCAAAAAACGGCGACTACGACCTTGCCCAGGGCGGAATATCAAAAAAACACGGTGACAGAATCGAAAAAAAACATCATCCCTACGCAGGACAATGTTTTGACGCGCAGGGCATAAAAAATATTCTTTTTCCAAGTGTCCTCGGACCTGATACATATGACAGCAACAGCAGTGATATGTCTACCTGTATAGGCATTTACAAGCTGTCGCTGGTTAATGATAACAATATCCGCTTTGTGTCTGAGCGTGAATACATAAGTGAGGACGCAATTTTTGATATTGAAATTTTCAAACATATAAAATCAGCCGTTATCATTGACACTGCAGGCTACTATTATTGCTACAATGAAGCATCTCTGACCCATAAATATATCCCAAACCGCTTCGAGCAGATTAAAAAGCTTTGTGACTATGAACTGTCACTTGCGGATAACGATATGCTTAAAGAAAGAATAATAGGTACATTTTTAATTAATGTAATTGCAGCCCTTAAGCTGGAGGCAATTAACTATAAAAAAACAGGCAATAAAAATGATAAGCTGAAGGTAAAGCAGATTGTTAAAGACAAATATGTAAAAAGCATTCTTAAGGATTATGCTTATAAACATCAGCCGCCAAAAAAGAGAATTCTTTATACATTAATTGACAAAGGGTTATGGCGTTCTGTACTGTTCGTAACAAACCTCAAGCTGAAATCAGGTATGTGATATATGACTAAATATTATATATTTTTTTATAATCTGCATATGTATCTTAAGGAATTCGGAACATATAATGCAATACTCATAGCATTCGCCATTACTCTGATTTATCTGCTTTTCACTGTAATAAAAAGCGGAAAATCGGCAGTTAAACTGAAAAAAGCATTATCTTTATTGTTTTTTTCCTTTAATCTTTCATTAATTTTTCAGATTACAATTATCGGAAGAATCGGCAGACACTATGACGGATGGTCAGTACTTAACGGTGACTGGAATATATTTGAAAATCAATATTTATTATCAAGTCCCCAGATGCGCAACATCGCCTTATTCCTTATGCTCATGCCATCAGTATTCCTATTCATCAAATGCTCAAAAAGCAAAGCTTTGTCAACAAAATTAATGATGACTGCCGGCATACTCTTTCCTTTTTTAATATCATTATTTATCGAGCTTTGTCAGGGCATTTTTTCAATCGGTACATTCCAGTTCAGTGACCTGTTTTACAATACACTGGGCGGGCTTATAGGTGCGGTATTTTATATCGTCATTCAAAAATTACACAAAAAAACAAAGAGCAAAATCAATTGATAGCTGATTTTGCTCTTTTATTTTTTACCAATATCCTAAAACGTGCTGCATAATGAGGCTGACTGCTGTTATTGCTGCCCAGCAAACAAAGCCCATTGCAATCGGTTTGCCGCCTTTTTTTACAAGAGTAACGATATTTGTATTCAGACCGATAGCACACATCGCCATTGCAATAAAGAATTTAGCAAGCCACTTGGCACCCTTAACAAAATAGTCATTATAAAAATCTGTAAATCCGCCTGACGGCATAACTGCAACCAATGTTGTAATAAGTGATGCCATAACAAAATAAAGAATAAACCACGGGAAAATCTTTTTCATTGAAATTTTGGCACCCTCGCCGCCTGCTTTTTTAGCCTCACGTGTTCTCATAAAAGCAAGCACCAGCGTTATCGGTATAATTGCAAGCGTACGTGTAAGCTTAACTGTTGTCGCCTGTGCAAGCACTATACCGTTTGTTTCCTTCATACTGTCCCATGCAGATGCTGCGGCAGTAACAGAGGAAGTATCATTAACGGCTGTACCTGCAAAAAGTGCAAAACCGTCATTTGTCAAACCTATTGCATTACCAAATGTAGGAAAAATCAAAGCGGCAATTACATTGAACAAAAATATTACGGAAATAGACTGCGCAATCTCCTCATCATCCGCATCTATAACAGGAGCAGTGGCAGCAATTGCAGAACCACCGCAGATTGATGAACCCACACCGACTAAAATAGAAACCTTTTTATCTACCTTTAAAACCCTGTACATTATTGCAGCGGCAATAAGCGAAACTGCAATTGTTGAAATAATAACAGGCAAGCTTTGACCGCCTACTGCAAGAACTGTTTTTATATTAAGGGTAAATCCTAAAATGATTACTGCCCATTGCAAAATCTTTTTTGAGGTAAAGGTTATTCCTTCTTTTATTTTTTCATCACCGGCAAAATTTTTAAATATTGAAGTTATAACCATTCCGATAATAATTGCAAATACAGGAGCACCGATAACCTCAAATGAAAATCCGCCGATATTCAGTCCTGCAAGCAATGTTGATATCCCAGCAACAACCGCACAGACGATAATTCCAATACCATTCTTTTTAACAAAATTCATTAATATCTTTCAAGCCTCCTAAAATTCTGCTTTTTTAACACTTCAAGCAGCTCAGAATTATTATTGATTGGTTTATCAGTTATAATTCCTCCGCGTGCAAGATTTTTTACAACATGAAAATCAGAGCCTGACACCATCAGCTTATTATTAGCCTTTGCCCATTCTAATGCCTTTGTATTTGCTTTCAAATCAGTTTTGCCGTTATATACCTCGACACCGTCAATATAATCCGGATTACAACGGCGCATACCCACTCTGAAAGGATGTGCCTGATAAACTAAATATCCCCTGCTATGTGCAAGCTGATAAACGTGTTTTTCCATTACAGTCATAAGATTTCCTGCATTATAGAGAAAATCCTCATCAATACCATAAATAAGATAATCATTTGCAGTTCCGTAATGCCTCAGCTCAATTCCAAGCAGAACAGTGAAATCATTGCCTGCTGCCGCCTTCATCCTTCTGTATCCGCTGAGATAAAAATCAATCTGCTTCTGAGGGCACCAATTTGGCTTAAATGTCATCGGACTGTAATGATCTGTTACCACAATACCGTTGTAGCCCTCATTTTTATAAAGTTTAACAATTTCTTCGGGTTCAACCCTGCCGCACCGGGATACGCATCCTGTGTGGCAATGTAATTCATATTTATATTCCATAGGCAAAATAATACGATATATTGTTAATGATTTCAATCTAATAAAAAAACACATGTCAATATTTAACATCTGTTTTGATACTAAT
>VSOH01000175.1 GCA_009774735.1 Clostridiales bacterium | reverse complement strand
CGCTTGCCTCTTTATCACCAAACAAGCCGATTGCGTCATTTGTCTGCTGCTGTAAATCTCTGAAACAAACAATATTCCCTTTATTTTTGACAGAATTTAATATTCTATTAGTACGCGAAAATGCCTGAATCAGTCCATGCTGTTTTAAGTTTTTATCAACCCATAAAGTGTTAAGCGTAGTTGCATCAAAGCCTGTTAAAAACATATTAACAACAATTACAAGGTCAACTTTTCTCTTCTTAATCTTGTCGGATAAGTCCTTATAATAATCATGAAAGCCTTTTGAAGTTATATCAAAATTAGTCTTAAAAATCTTATTATAATCATCAATAGCACTGTCAAGAAAATCACGAGAGCTTTTATCCAAATCTTCCATATCAAAGCTTTCATCAGCAAGAATACCCTCATAAGGATCTTCCTCATTAGGCGCAAAGGAGTAAATTGTAGCAATCGTCAAATCCTTATGCTTTTCTTCAATCTGCTTTTTAAACTCAAGATAATACTTTTTAGCCATAGGAATTGAACTAACCGCAAACATTGAGTTAAATCCATTCAGCCTTTTACCCTTAAGACTATAAAAAACATTACGTCTTGTTTTCTGGTCAAAGTGTTCAAGTATGTATTTAACAACCTCTTCTATTCTTTCAGGAGAGCCAAGCGTTTCTTCTGTTTCAATGGCATTAACCTGCTTGTCCTTGACACCATCCTTTGCTTTAATCGTATTAATATAATCAATACGAAACGGCAGAACATTGCCATCATTGATAGCATCAACAATGGTGTATGTATGGAGCTTATCACCAAAAGCCTGCTGTGTTGTTCTTAAATTCGGATTGCCTCCACTCGATGAATTAACAGTAAAAATAGGCGTGCCTGTAAAGCCAAAGATATGATAATTATTAAAATGTTTAATAATGCGCTGGTGCATATCGCCAAACTGGGAACGATGGCACTCATCAAAAATCAGAACAATATGCTTATTGTAAACATCGTGAAATTTATTCTTTTGAATAAACTTATCCAGCTTTTGAATCGTTGTTACAATAATCCTTGAAGTAGTATCTTCAAGCTGCCGTTGTAAAACAACCGTGCTTTTATTACTGTTTGCAGCACCCTTTTCAAATCTGTCATATTCTTTGATAGTCTGATAATCAAGGTCTTTTCTGTCAACCACAAAAAGCACCTTGTAAATATATGGCAAAGCCGTGGCAAGCTGTGCAGTTTTAAATGATGTAAGTGTTTTACCACTACCTGTTGTATGCCAGATATAACCGCCTGCATCAACTGTGCCTGTTTTCTTGTAGTTCGTTGAAATCTCAATCTTGTTCAGTATCTTTTCTGTCGCAACAATCTGATATGGACGCATCACCAAAAGCATTTCTTCTGATGTAAAAACACAATACCTTGTAAGTATACTCAGTATTGTATGCTTTGCAAAGAATGTTTTTGTAAAATCAACTAGGTCAGGAATTATCTTATTATTTGCATCTGCCCAATAAGATGTAAATTCAAAACTGTTGCTTGATTTTTTCTTGTTTCGTCTTGTATTTGATACCTCTTTAATATGCAAATCACGTGTTGTATTTGAATAATACTTGGTATGAGTACCATTTGATACAACAAATATCTGCACATATTCATACAGTCCACAACCTGACCAAAAGCTGTCACGCTGATAACGGTTAATCTGATTAAATGCCTCTTTGAGTGCAACACCTCTGCGCTTAAGTTCAATATGCACTAACGGCAAGCCATTCACAAGAACAGTAACATCATAACGAGTTTCGTGCGTTCCGTTATCATCAACATATTGATTGATAACCTGTAAAGAATTATTATGTATATTCTTTTTGTCAATAAGATAAATATTCTTTGAAGAGCCGTCATCACGCTTCAATACCTGAACATAATCCTCTTGTATTTTGCGTGTTTTCTGCACAATGCCGTCGGCAGAACTTGCGATATTATAGTCAAAAAAGGTTTTCCACTCTTTATCGCTGAACTTATAGTTATTGAGCTTTTCAAGCTGAACACGCAGATTATCAATAAGACCGGTCTGGCTATGAAAAGTCAAACGCTCATAACCCTGCTCGGTCAACATCTTTATAAAAGCATATTCAAGAGCCTGCTCACTTTGATATGCATCCGAGCGGGTTTTCTGCGGCTCATATTCAGCAACAACTGTACTTTCAGTTGTACTCATAACTATATTGTAATTCATATTTTTCTCCCTAAATATTTTCTAACACATCATTTGCAGCACGAAAAAGTTCAATTTGTCCATCTAACTCTTCAAGAAGTTTTATACCATGCATTAGATTATTTCGTATACGATATATTACTAAAAGACATCCGTAAAGCAAATCATCGCCTTTTTGTTCCAAGAACTGTTTCATTACCTGCATATCAGCATCTTTAGATACTCTGGCGTTACCCGGATGTAGAGAATCCCTAACATAATCCATTTCAAGTTGGTCAAACCAATTACGACGTTTATTTAGTTCTTTAGCAAGCTGAGCTTGCTTTTCCATATCAGTATGAATCAATTTTACGATATCTTTTATTTTATCGGAATTACAATTGTTATTGCACCAGTCGTGTTCAAAACAGTTCCATAAAATAGAAAATTTCCCTATCTCAATGACAGTTTCATTTTGTAAATCATATCCTTTAATTAGCATTTTAAAGAGCCTCCTTAAAAGTTAATAGCTTGTTCCTGTAATATTCATATTGTCTCTTTCTTGCCTCAATTTCTGCTGGTAATCCCTCTAAAATATCATTACAAAACTTATCAAATCTATCAAGAATAGATACTATTCTTTGTTGTTCTTCCATAGGTGGAATTGCAATTTTTACTTTATTAAGCACTGCTTGTGTTAAACTTGGAACACCACCAGCAGTGTTCAATTTTTCTAAACGCTCTTTTTTTAGCCAATAATAAACATACTTTGCTAACACAATATCTGTATTTATTTCTGTATAGAAAATTGTATCAACAGTCCAGAAAGGAACATCTACATAATACAGTTTATCAATAGAGCCTTTTCTGGGTATTAACACCGATGGTTTATTGTAAGCGTAAGTATCTATATATGTCATTATACCACCGGATCCATATACAGGGATATCGCCATCGCCATATGATTTATAATCTTTTCCATTTTTTATTGTAAGTATATCTCTGAGCTCAAGCCACTTTATCGCTTTACTGCGGGACAGCTCTCTCTCTCTCTCTACTTTAACAATTTGTGAACAAAGTTTCTCATCAAACGAAAGTAATGCATCTCTGTAATACTCATACTGTTTCTTCCTTGCCTCAATCTCTGCCGGCAAGCCTTTAGAAATACCGTTACACAACTCATCAAATCTATCAAGAATTGAAACAATTTTATTTTGTGTTTCTATAGAAGGAACATTTATAAAACATTTACCTATATCATTCTTATTTATTTTAATAGGAACTGCTGTAAGAATAGTATGCTTAATTAATTCTTTTCTAAAAACCTTGCTACTAATAGAATGATAAAGAAATTCAGCAGTAATTACATCTGTATTTGGTCTTAACAACGCTAAACTCACATAATAAGCTAAAGGCTCATTTGAATTCACTATAGCAGGCGTTCCGATATCTCCAATTCTTGTCATTAAAACATCATTGATTTGTGGTTTAATTTTATACTTTTCAAAATCAGTTTCTGAAATGAATTTTTTTGTTCCATACAAATCTTTAATATTTTCAACGCTTACAAATTTTACACCGCTATCTGTATAATTCGGAGTTTGATGCGTTCCATCATACACTTCACATATATCTTCTAATTTAACTCTTTTTGCAGTTTTTATATCTACTGACTCCATATCATCAGCAAGACCCTGCTCATTATCAAATGATAAAAGATAATCACGATAATACGCATATTGCTTTTGACGTGCCGTGAGTTCTGCCGTGAGTTCTGCCGTGAGTTCTGTGAAATTATCAAGTATCCTAACAATTTCCTCTTGCACTACCAATGGGGGGATAGGAATCTTCAACTTTCTAAAATTAGTTTTATTGAATTTTGATTGACCAGTGTTAGAAG
>VSOH01000174.1 GCA_009774735.1 Clostridiales bacterium | reverse complement strand
TTCAACATATGCAGTTAAAATTACTAAGGCACTCAGTCCGATTGACTGGTCAAAAGCAGCGTTAGAGGTTCATAATCTTGTAAGGGGACTCCAGACGTGGCCTTGTGCATCAACAATTATTGACGGAAAAGAATTTAAAATTCATAAAACCGTATTGTCATTAAAAACCGGTAATAAGCCGGGTGAAATTGTCGATAATAAGGGTGTGTTAACTGTTTGCTGCGGTGATGGATGCTGTGTTGATGTGCTTGAAATTCAGCCGCAGGGCAAAAAGAAGATGGATATAAAATCATTTTTTGCAGGTAACAAATTAGAATTGGGTACAGTTATAGGTGAATGAGATGGGTGCATATTTTGCTTACTATTTAACAGGATTTATTATGATACCTGTGTTTTTGTTTGCAGCAATCTGCCAATGGAAGGTTAATATTGCCTTTAATAAGTATTCACGTGTAAGAGGAAGCCGGGGTATGACAGGTGCCGATGCTGCATATCAGTTGCTAAAAATAAATGGCGTTAATGATGTGAAAATTAAAAGGGTATCAGGAAATCTTACTGACTATTATAATCCTAAGACTAAGGAAATTTGTCTTAGTGAGGGCGTTTTTTCATCAACAAGCGTTGCAGCGATTGGTATTGCGTGTCACGAGGCTGGTCACGCATGTCAGCACGCAGAAGGTTATTTTCCGCTGAAAATCAGAAATGCTGTTATTCCTGCAACAAGGATAGGCTCTTGGCTTGGTGTTCCGCTGGCTGTTTTTGGTATGCTGCTTTACAGTGATACATTAATTTATATCGGTTTAGTGCTGTATGCAGCTGTTGCCTTGTTTCAGTTAATTACTTTACCTGTAGAATTTAATGCATCACGCAGAGCACTCAATACGATAGAGTCAAATGGATTTTTAGATTCAAACGAATACAGAGGAGCAAAGAGTGTATTATCCGCAGCCGCACTTACTTATGTTGCGGCATTAACTTCGGCTCTTGCTGTTTTGTACAGATTAATTGTTGTTATTAGTAGGAATAGAAGATAATATGAAAAATGCAAGACTAATTGCTTTTGAAACACTGTATAAAATATTCTATGACAGCACTTATTCAAATCTTGCTGTTGACAGTGCCCTGAAAGATGTTGAAACTGATAAGGCTTTTATAAGTGCTTTGGTTTATGGTGTTGTAGAGAGAAAAATAACACTTGATTATTATATAAATAAATACCTCACATCCAAGCCTAAGCCTAAAATTATGACTATACTTCGGCTTGGAGCATATCAGCTTCTCTTTATGGATAAGGTGCCAAGCAGTGCTGCCATTAATGAGAGTGTTGAGCTTACACACAATATAAAACAGGATTATTATTCAAAGCTTGTTAATGCTGTTTTACATAAAATTGACAGCAACAGGGAGGATATTAGTGAGCCTTCCATTAAATATTCAGTGCCTGAATGCTTGATAAATATGTGGAATAAGCAATATGGTGCAGAAACAGTGAGCGGCTTTCTGCCGGCACTGAACGAAAGACCGCCGATTTATGCAATACCTAATTCAAAGTTTGTTGACGCAGAGGAACTTTGTTATGAACTGCTTGAAGAGGGTGTGGAGTGTGAAGTGTTTGAAGATACGGTGTTGATTCATTCAAGTATTGATTTTGACAGCAGTCGTTCTTATAAAAATGGTTTATTTTACATTGAGGATTTGTCAAGCTACAACTGTGCAAGGGCTCTTGATGCAAAGCCTGGCGAAACGGTTATTGATTTTTGTTCAGCACCGGGCGGCAAGGCTTTTACTATTGCACAGAAAATGGAAAATAATGGTAAGTTATATGCTTTTGATTTATATGAGCATCGCACAGAGCTTGTAAGAAAGAGTGCTCAACGGCTTGAACTGAATGTGATATCAGCAAAAATTAATGATGCATCTGTATATAATGATGCCATACCTATGGCTGATAAAATTTTATGTGATGTTCCTTGTTCGGGATTTGGTATTGTAAGGCGCAAACCGGAAATTAAATATAAGAATTTGGATAGCATTAAAAATTTGCCTGAAATCCAATTAAATATTCTTAAAACTTCTTCGCTTTATTTAAAAAACGGCGGCAGACTGATTTATTCAACCTGCACACTGAACAAAAAAGAAAATGAAAAGGTAGTTGCTGCCTTTCTTAAAGATAATTTAGGCTTCAGCCTTGAATATGATAAAACAATTTTTCCGTCAATTCATGGCGGTGACGGATTTTATTTTGCGGTATTAACTAAAAATTATGACTGATATTAAAGCATTAACATTTGAACAACTTAATAGCTTAATGGCAGAGATGAATCAGCCGAAATTCCGTGCTAAACAGATATTCAAATGGCTCCATAGTGACGGTGTGAAATCGTTTGAACAAATGACCAATATCAGCAAGGAATTAAGATTAAGACTGGCTGAAAAATGCTTTATTTCAGCCTGTGAGATTGAGGATAAATATGTATCTTCAATTGATGGTACGGTAAAGTACTTGTTTCGTCTTTATGATGGTGAATATGTTGAAAGTGTAGTAATGAAATATAAATATGGCAGTACTATATGTGTTTCATCACAGGTTGGATGTAAAATGGGCTGTACCTTCTGTGCATCAACTTTAGCAGGTTTTAAACGAAATCTGACTGCCGGTGAAATTGAAAGCCAGCTTCACAGTGCACAAAAGGATTTAGGTATTCGTATATCCCATATTGTTATGATGGGTATAGGTGAACCGCTTGATAATTTTGATAATGTGAAAGCATTTTTAAAAAATGTTAATGATGAAAATGGTCTTAATATTTCTATGAGAAATATTACACTTTCAACCTGCGGTATAGTTCCGAAAATTTATGAGCTTATGGATATGGATTTGCAGCTTACATTAACTATTTCACTTCATGCACCGAATGACGTAATACGTTCAAATACAATGCCTATAAATAACAGATATAACATTGACGAGCTTTTGAAAGCCTGTATTGAATACGGAAAAAAAACAGGCAGACGCGTTAGCTTTGAGTATACACTGATTAAGGATGTAAATGACAGTGAGGAAGCTGCTTTAGAGCTTGCAGACAGATTAAGAGGCAGTCTTTGCCATGTTAATCTTATCCCTGTAAATGATGTCAGAGAAAGGGATAATAAACGTGGAAGTAAGGCTGATATAATCAAATTCCAAAATATATTGAAAAGAAATGGAATTAATGCTACAATAAGAAGAACGCTTGGTGCAGATATTAATGCATCCTGCGGACAGCTTAGACGATTAAAAAATCGAGGTGAGATTATTGAGAATAGTTGCAAAAACTGATAAGGGGAATGTTCGCGATTCTAATCAGGATGCTTATGCTGTCGGCGAATTTTCAGACGAGGTTGTATGGTCTGTGGTTTGTGACGGTATGGGCGGTGCTGCAGGCGGCAATATTGCATCCGCACTTGCAGTTAAGGTGATAAGCGACAAAATTAATGCCTCTTACAGAAATCAGATGCGTGACAGTTCAATAAAAAATATGCTTGACTCAGCTTTGACAGCAGCAAATATTGAGGTGTTTGATTTTGCTGAGGCACAGCCTGATTTGAGAGGAATGGGCACAACGGTTGTGTGTGCAATTGTTCGTGATAATCAAGCCTATATAGTACATGCGGGTGACAGCCGTGCATATGTAATTAATAATGGCAATATCCGCCAGATAACCACTGACCACAGTATGGTGCAGGATTTGCTTTTAAGAGGTAAGATTACCCCTGAGGAGGCTGAGCACCATCCGAATAAAAATATAATTACCCGTGCAGTGGGTGTTAATAAGGCTATAGAAATTGATTTTGAACAGATTGATTTAGAGGACGATGATACACTGCTTATTTGCACTGACGGTCTTTCAAACTACGTTTCAAATGATGAAATGCTTGAATTAATGAGTGACGGAAAGCATTATGCTTTCGCTGACAGATTAGTGAAAAAGGCTAATGAAAACGGCGGCGGAGATAATATTACTGTTGTGGTTATATCAAAATAATTGGAGAGTTAAGTATGGATAATTATGTAGGAAAAAGACTTTACGGACGCTATGAAATACATGAAATTATTGGCGTTTGCGGTATGTC
>VSOH01000173.1 GCA_009774735.1 Clostridiales bacterium | reverse complement strand
TTGTGGCTACTGTTCTCGGTGTTCTGGCAGCAATCGGATGTTTTAATTCAAAAAATAAGCTTTATAAATCGGCAATGATGAATGTGACAAATGTTCCGATGATGAATCCTGAAATTGTTACAGGTATTGCAATGATGCTGCTGTTTGTGTTTGCAGGCTCACTTGTTAATAAAAGTGATGTGCTTGGCTTTCAGACACTTCTCATTGCACATGTAACATTTGCCCTTCCGTATGTAATATTAAATGTTTTGCCAAAGCTCAGGCAGTTTGATATGCATGTTTATGAGGCGGCTGTAGATTTGGGCTGTAAACCGGTGAAAGCTTTTTTCAAGGTGGTTATGCCTGAAATTATAACGGGTATTATAACAGGCTGTGTTATGAGCTTTACATTATCACTGGATGATTTTATTATCAGCTATTTTACAAATGGCCCGAGTTTTCAGACTCTGCCGATATATATTTTCTCAATGACCAAAAAAAGAGTAAAGCCTGATATGTTTGCACTTTCAACCCTGATGTTTGTTGTTATTCTGGTGTTGCTTGTTGTTATGAATGTGGCGCAAAGCCGTGCTGAAAATAAGGGTAAGAGTGACGCAAAATGAAAAAATTGATTTCACTTTTTATTGCTTTTATTTTTGTGTTAGCCGCATTTCCTTTTACCGTGCTTGCTGAGGACAAATATTTCACTCAGGAGCAGCTTGATTATTATAAAAGTCTTGGTTTACAGGGAACAACAGTAAATGTTTACAACTGGGGTGAATATATTTCGGACGGTGAGGAAGGTTCAATGGATGTAGTGTCTGAGTTTGAACGCCTTACAGGTGCAAAGGTTAACTACACTAATTTTGAATCAAATGAAAATATGTATTCAAAGCTTTCAGGCGGGGGTGTTTCATATGATGTTATTGCTCCGAGTGATTATATGATTGAACGTCTGATTGATGAGGATATGCTTTTGCCGCTTGATTATAATAATATACCTAATATCGAGCTTATTAATGAGAAATATCAGCATTTGTATTTTGATCCTGATCAGATGTATACGGTCTGCTTCAATGTTGGTACTACCGTTTTGATTTACAACAAAACAATGGTTGATGAGGAACCTGAAGGCTGGGATGTTTTGTGGGATGAACAGTACAAGGGTAAAGTGCTTATGTTCAATAATCCGCGTGATGCATTTGCAATTGCTCAGGCAAGGCTGAGTCAGGATTTTAATACTGTCAATGAGGATGAATGGATTAAGGCGGCAGAGCTTTTAGCGGAGCAAAGAGATAAGGTCAGTCCTGTATATGTTATGGATGAGGTCTTTAATCTTATGGAAAGCGGAGAATATGCTTTTGCTACCTATTATGCAGGCGATTATTTGCTTATGCTGGAAAACAATGAGGATTTAGGCTATTGCTATCCGCAGGAGGGTATCAATGAATTTTATGATGCATTTTGTGTTCCCAAGTGCTCGCAGAATAAAAAGGGTGCAGAAGCATTTATCAATTTTATGCATGAGCCGCAGGTTGCATTTGAAAACTGCGAATATATTTATTATCACTCACCGAATATAACCGTTGAACAGAATGAGGACAGTTCTCTTTACGGTGAAGCGGTAATTTACCCTGAGGAAGAGCTGACAACACAGTTTTTTAAAAATCTGCCGCAGAATATTATTGAGCTTGAGAATAATCTTTGGACGCAGATTAAAAGCGGTAAATTGTCTGTTGACAGCAAAAGGCAGGATAGAAAAATATACATTGAATGCGTTGTGCTTGCAGGTGCTGCAGTGATAGTTATAACCGCAAAAATAATTTCAAATTCAAAAAAGAAAAAAGAACAGGATTTAAGTGATTTATATGATTAAATGTGCACTATTTGATCTTGATGGAACGCTGGTTGATACATCAGCAGATTTGGGTAGGGCTACTGCGTGGGTACTTGAAAGGTTTGGCAGGGAGCCTAAATGGACTGATACAGATTACAGGGCTTTTGTAGGTAATGGTGCAAGATTGCTTCTTGACAGAGCCTTTGAGCATTCACTAAGCGATAAAGAGCTTGATGAAGCACTTGAGCTTTTTAAGGTCAGATATAATGAAATTCTTCTTGACAATGCCACTATATACGATGGTATAACAGAGGTTCTTGATTATTTAAAATCAAAAAACGTAAAGCTTGCGGTTGTAACAAACAAACCGCATCAATCGGCTGTACTTATGGTTGAAAGTCTTTTTGGTAAGAACTGTTTTGATTTTATTATCGGTGCAGTTGAAGATAAGCCAAAAAAGCCGGATCCGTATTCAGCTAATCTTGCGCTTGAAAGACTTGGCTGTAAAGGCTGTGAGGCAATATTTTTCGGTGACAGTGATGTGGATGTTTATACTGCTAAAAATATCGGTGCTGAGGCAGTTGCCTGTTCCTGGGGCTTCAGGAGCTTTGAAAACCTGTTTGCAGCAGGTCCGTCTGTTATAATTGACAATCCAAGCTATATTTCAAAACTTGTTTAGGAGCAATGCTTATGAAAATATCGGTTAAAACTAAAAAAATAATTTTGATTGCTGTGGCTGTTATTCTTTTGGCAGGTGTGGTCTGCGGCAGCTATTTCGGTTCTAAAGAGCTTAACAAAAGCAATTATTATAGTATTGAAAGAAAAGCGTCGCGACTGATAAAAAATGAAGAAGTGTTTGCAGACAGCCTGTATTCTGTGCTTAACGGAAATACTGACAATCTTGAAATTCTGTCTGTTGAAAACGGAACTGTCAATTACAATACAAATGACATCCTTAAAAAGCGTAATGTTAAATCAGTTGCAGGAAAAAACGGTGTTATTGATTATAGTCTTGATACCTCATTTTATGAGTCAGGCTATTTGTATTGTGAGAATGCTGATAATCTTTTTCCTGTTCATATTGATGATGAGGCTTTAGCGGCAGAGGAGTATACTGAGCAGGAGGATGGAACCCTCGTTAAGGGCAGTTATAAGGATATCAAGTCAGACAGTGCGCATTGGCTTGTTGTTAAGCAGATTAACGATAACTGGTATTACTATGAATATCATAATTAATTAATGCATATACATAGGGGAGGGGATTTTATGATTAAAAGATATAAGAATGAAATATATTTCTTTTACATAACCGCCATAGCCGCACTGATTGCAGCGGCATTCTGCGACTTACAGCTTGATGTGCTTCTTAATAATACAGAGAATATTGTTGCTGTATGGTTTAAGAATACTGGCGAAATCCCGGGCAGATTAATATGTCCTTTTGCAGGAACTGTATTGTTTTATACATATAAGGATAAAATTCAGCAGCTTGCAGGTGCAATAATTACACTTGGCGGCTCAGCTTATTTTGGCTACTATATCGGCAAATACTTTTTTATGGATGAACACAGAATGTTATTCAGTATTATTTATGGCTTAGGCTTCGGTATAACATGTCTGATAATCGGAAAATTTATTGCTGTTCCTGATAAGCATCGTGATATGTTAAGGCAGATTGCAATTCTCAGTATAATAATTATGTTTGTGCAGATTACTGCTGTTGAGGGAATGAAATACCTTTGGGGGCGCGTGCGTTTCAGGGACTTGCTGGCAGCAGGCAGCTATGATGCATTTACTCCATGGTATAAAATCAATGATATTAACGGCAATAAGTCTTTCCCAAGCGGTCATACTGCCGGTGCCGGAATGAGTTATCTTATGATGGCGTTTCCGTATCTTTCAAAAAAATGGGAAAATAAAAAAACACTTTGTTTTGTTATTCCGCTTGTTTATACATCTGTTGTAGCCTTTACAAGGCTCGTAATGGGTGCGCACTATCTTAGTGATGTTGCAATGGGCGGTATAGTAAGCTTTACTGTTGTAATAATCGCTTTTACACTTTATGAAAAGAAATTCTTGAATAAGCAATAATAAAAGAAAAAGAACAGCACCCTGAAAAATATTCAGAGTGCTGTTCTTCTGTAAAAGTGTACAAGTAAAAAAACACTGCTATCCAAATGGATAACAGTGTTTTTGGTGCGAGAGACGGGACTTGAAAAAACTTGAAATTATTTAGAATTTGATATATATTAACTCTCACTATGTTAGAAAAGGAGAATAAATATGATTGTTACATTTACAGGTGAACAAATTACTAAAAAACATCGTT
>VSOH01000172.1 GCA_009774735.1 Clostridiales bacterium | reverse complement strand
GCACAATTGTTCTTGCTGACGAAATCAGCCCTGACACCTGCCGTTTCTGGGATATCAACACACACGAAAAATTAGATAAGGATCGTTTCCGTCGTGATATGGGCGGTGTTGAAGATGCTTATGCAGAAATGATGAAGAGAGTAGGACTTGACTAATGCCTAATAACACTTATAATTCACCTTTTAACGCTCGTTATGCTTCAAAGGAAATGCAGTACATCTATTCCCCTGATTTCAAATTCAGAACCTGGAGAAAGCTTTGGATTGCCCTTGCTGAGGCTGAAAATGAGCTTGGATTAAATGTAACAAAAGAGCAGATTGAGGAGCTTAAGACTCACGCTGACGATATCAACTATGAGGTTGCTCAGGAATACGAAAAGAAATTCCGCCACGATGTTATGAGCCACGTGCACGCTTATGGTGAGCTTTGCCCGAACGCAAAGCCAATCATTCACCTTGGTGCAACAAGCTGCTATGTTGGTGACAACACCGATGTTATCACAATGCGTGAAGCGCTTATGCTCATCAAGAAAAAGCTTGTTAACGCAATTGCAAGTGTTGCAAAATTTGCCGATGAATACAAGGATATGCCTTGCCTCGGATTCACACACTTCCAGCCTGCACAGCCTACTACTGTGGGCAAGAGAGCATCTTTATGGCTTATGGATTTGGTAATGGACTATGAGGAAATCTGTCACGTTATTGACAGCCTTATGCTCCTTGGCTCAAAGGGCACAACCGGCACACAGGCATCATTCCTTGAACTTTTTGACGGCGACCATGAAAAATGCAAGGAGCTTGACAGAAAGATTGCAGAAAAAATGGGCTTTAAGGCTTGCTTCCCTGTAAGCGGACAAACCTATGCCAGAAAGCTTGACACAATCGTCTGCAACTGCCTTGGTTTAATTGCACAGTCCTGCTGCAAATTCTCAAATGATTTAAGACTCCTTCAGAATCTTAAAGAGATTGAAGAGCCGTTTGAAAAAAATCAGATTGGCTCATCTGCAATGGCTTATAAGAGAAATCCTATGAGGTCCGAGCGTATTGCATCACTTTCACGCTACGTTATGATTGATGCACTTAACCCGGCATGGACAGCATCTGCACAGTGGTTTGAAAGAACACTTGATGACTCTGCAAACAAGCGTGTGTCAGTAGCAGAAGCGTTCCTTGCAACCGATGGTATTCTTGATTTATACATCAATGTAACATCAGGTCTTGTTGTATATCCAAAGGTTATTGAAGCAAGACTTATGAGCGAACTGCCGTTTATGGCAACAGAAAATATTATGATGGATGCTGTTAAGAAGGGCGGTGACCGTCAGGAACTTCACGAAAAAATCCGTCAGCACTCAATGGCTGCAGGTGCAGTTGTTAAAGTTGAGGGCGGCAAAAATGACCTTGTTGACAGAATTGCAAATGACCCTGCATTTATGATTACCAAGGAAGAAATTTTAGACATTCTCAAGCCTGAGAATTTTGTGGGCAGAGCACCACAGCAAACTGCTGATTTCCTGAACGAGGTTGTTCAGCCTATTCTTGAAAAAGAAAAGGAACTCCTTGGTGTAAATGTTGAAATCAATGTTTAATTTTACGAAACGAATAAAATCAATTCAAATACGAACTGTTCTTTACCTTTAAGAAAAAATAACCGCTTAAGGCATAAACCTTAAGCGGCTTTTTTGGAAGCAAAGCACTGCAATAATTTGCTATAATTTAACCGAGTGCAGGAGCACCTGTGTTAGGAATACTTGCTGACTTAACAATTTTACGTCCTGATTTATCGATATCAGTTTTGCCATTATTACTGCTGTTTGTCTGGTTTGAAATAGTTGGCTTTCCCGAATTTACAGGATTTTTTGAACTGTTGTCGGGTTTATCAGAAGGATTTGTAGGCTCCTCAGGATTTTCCGGATCAACAGGGTCAGCAGGTATTTCTCTTCCTGCTAAACCTGCAACCATAACGATAAGCTTATCAGCAAGCTCATCATTCTTCATACCAAGTGCATCTGTGATGAAGTCTTTTACATCAGCAGAAAGCTCAATACCAATTGCATTTTCAATAATTCCGGTAGAAAGACCAACTTTCAAAAGAGAGTTGGTTTTATTATTTCCAACAATATTGCTGTAAATATAGTCATAAATAATTTTTACAACATCAGCGTTACTTTCAGCATTGATAACTCTATCAAGCTGCATATCAGTAAACTCAAGAACAACTGTTGCATTCGGAGCAGCACTATTTCCGAATTTAATACCTACAGCATTGCTTGTAAGGTCGGAAATCAAATAACCAACAGCAGCCTGAAAGTCAAGCTGTATTTTATCATTCTCACCTGTAGTAGGCAGTGAAGAAAATACAGTTTTGATTTCTGCAATTTTCGCCTGAACAGCCGCAATATCAACACCCATTCCGCTTAAATTTGAAGAAAGACCTGTAACTATCTTGTCAAGGTTGTTAACAATCTTGCTAATGCCGCTGTAAAGAAGCTGTGCATTCTCAGGCTTTAAAACATTTTGGATTAAATCAATAACCTTATTCGCTGTGTCAGGAAAAAGAGCTGCAGTAATATTCTGAATGTACTCATTAGCACCATCAATATCGTATGATTCTCCTGTAACAAAAGCATTAAATCCTAAAACAGTTGCCGCACTCTTTTGCTGTTCGATACCAAGAGCTTTACATACCTCATCGATACCGGTTCCAAAAATAGATGCAGCAGTATAATCACCTGCAAACATAGGTAAAATCTGAAATACATCCATTACATTCTGAACAAGAACAGTTTTAACAACTGTATCTAACTCTGCTTTAAAATCTGATGCATTTGCACAAACAATAGGATGATTCTTAAAAAATGATGTAAGTGTTCCCTCTGTTACAAGATTACCTTGCTCGTCATAAACATCATCTGTTAACTGACCATCCGGTAAATCTGCAAATCTTTCGGGCTGTGATGCCTTATAGAACAAGCCTTTGTCTGATGCTTTGTCGCTTGAACCATCAAGCATCAGAATTGATTTCATTTTAGGGAGAATTTTGTAAATACTTTCAATAGTTGAACCTGTTAATACGTTATCTTCAAGAATTGTATTAACATCACCAATAAGAGCATTTACATCCTCTTCAGTAACTGTTTTCGTGTATGTCGGCTTATAGCTTTCCTTAGCAAATGTAACAAATGCTGAACTAACACATGAAATAGCCAACGTAACTGCCAAAACAATACTGATAATTTTTGATTGTTTTTTCATTGAAAAATTCCTTTCATTTTTTACTTTGCCTCCAAAAAATTTATAGATAGAAGGAATTGATATTTTTTTAACAATTCCTTTTATCTTCTATGTATTATAATACATTTATATAATAAAAAAGTTTCGATAAACTGCCTGTTTTTTTAGAAAATCGCTCATTTTCTTAATGCAATCCTCTAATCCTCCAATTCATAAGGATACCATTGTTCATCTGCTATATACGGATTTTCCCGACCGTTATTTTTGTACCAAATCTGAGGATATTTTGGATTTTCATTTACATGGGCTTCCGATACATCAACCTTTTCACTTTCATTTTCACGCACCATTCTGGCAACTATTGCAATTCGACAATCCGCACGCTGCTCTCCCTTATCAACCTCTCTTGTACAAGTTGAAAGAGTCAGAAACTTATCGTTCATATAATACTCTACATCTGTATAAAAAAGTGTGCGTTTTTTTAATTCATTAGAATAGGCAATAAAATTTTCTCCTCCCATATTGGGATAAACATAATTGAATACATAGTCGTTGTCTTCATTCGGATCTGCAGAGGTTATAAACACAGCAATAATCTTCCATTTATGCATCTGAGTTCTTGTATTGAATTCAATAACAGGATGTTTTTTGTAATACTCAAAATCACTATACTGTGCAAGTTCTGAAAAAACCGTGCCATCCAGCCAGTTGTGCCCATGAATAACCGTATTCTTGCTTTTCAGTTCAGGGTCACAATCAAAAGCCATATAAATTGTACCGCGTGCCTCGGGTTCTCTATCAAAATTATGTGTCAGATAAAAATCATTATCCTCACCTTGAACAACAGGATAATCAATGGAAGTATCATCTATTTTTATCCATCCGACAAAATCATTATTTTTTTCATAATATTCACTGTACTTTTC
>VSOH01000171.1 GCA_009774735.1 Clostridiales bacterium | reverse complement strand
ATACATTATAAACAGTTTTGCCGTCAACAGACTCCGGAAGTCCTGCGTTGGGCATAACAAGAATAGGAAGTGAGGTACAAGCCCTGAGCTCCTTAACAAGCTCAACCATCTGCTTCGGACCAAGACCGCAGTTAATGCCTATAACATCAACGCCAAGTCCCTCAACCATCGCAGCAGCAGATTTAACATCACCGCCTGTGAGCAGTCTGCCTTTTTCGTCAAAAATCATGGATGTAATAACAGGCAAATCACTGTTTTCTTTTGCAGCCAGAACAGCCGCTTTTAGCTCATAGGAGTCACTCATTGTTTCAATGATTATAATATCACTGTCATCCTTACCTGCAATTACTACCTCGCTGAAAAGCTCAACAGCTCTTTCAAAATCAAGGTCACCCATAGGCTTTAACAGCTTGCCTGTAGGACCTATGTCAAGTGCAACCTTTTTGCCTGCCTTTTTAGCAAGTGCAACACCTGCCTTGACAAGCTCTGCCACATTGTCATATTTCAGTGAATTGGCACCAAAGGTGTTGGCAGTGATATATTCAGCACCTGCCTCTGCATAGCCTTTATGAACTGCAAAAACCCTTTCCGGCTCTGCTATATTCAGTTTTTCAGGCAGCTCCCCTGCCCTGAGATTGAGCATACTGCCCATTCCGCCGTCAAAAAATCTAATCATTTTCAATACCTATAAATGCAGTCACGGACTTTGTCGGCACCATCTGGCATGTGTCTGTGATAGCAAGTCCTATTCTTTTAGTTAAATCTATTAATTCAAAAATTTTTTTATTTTCACTTATATCCAAATCAAAATAACCGGGTGAATAACGCTGTCTGAGTGTTAACCCCTCCGCTCTCAGCTTATCCTCAAGGCTGTCGCAGACCTCCTCAATTTTTGAGGCAAGACAAGCCTGTAAAACTGCTGTTTTGGTTATATCGGTACTGCTGTAGGTCCTAAGCAGCCTGTCACATTCAGTACCCAAAGTTGCACCGAACACACACACTCTGCTGCAGCCCTTTAAATTGTCGGCAAGCCTTTTACTGCTGAAAACATAACCGCCTATTTTCACACTGCTTTCATCTGCAGCACAATCAAAAATCCTGTGCAGTGTTTTAGGATTAACACACCTGTTAACCTCATCGCAGCAGCTATCAATCAAAGCAAGCAGCCTTTCATCATCTGTTTTTGATGATGTTCTTAAATATCTTAAAATTTCTGCCCTATTCATTTATTATTGCTGACAGTCCTTCCATAATCTTGTGTGCCACATCAGGCTTGTTCATAGTATAAATATGAACATTATTGACACCATTAGCCATTAAATCAATAATCTGCTCTGTGGCATAAATGATACCCGCCTGCTTCATAACCTCAGGATTTTCACCAAAGCGTTCCATAATCTTTTCAAACTTTTTAGGAACAGAGCAATTTGAAAGCTCAACAGATCTTTTAATCTGCTTTGCATTTGTTATCGGCATAATTCCTGCAACAATCGGCACATTGATTTCCTTAATTGCACACATCTCTCTGAAATTATAAAAAGCATCATTATCAAAAAACATCTGTGTTGTTATAAAATCAAGACCGCAGTCAACCTTTTCCTTAAGTCTTGCAATATCCTCAACTCTATTGGGTGAATCAGGATGAATTTCAGGATAACAGGCACCGCCAATGCAGAAACCGCCCTTAGCCTTAATGTCATTAATAAGCTCATATGCGTAATGATAGTCAGGCTTTTCAGCAGGTATAAAGTCCTTTGGCTTGTCACCACGCAGAGCAAGAATATTTTCAACACCGTTTGCTTTAAGCTCATCAAGGACACTGTTCACCTTATCCCTTGTGGAATTAATACAGGTTAAATGTGAAAGCGGTGTTACACCGTCTTTTTTTATAGCATTCGCTATCTCTGTAGTAAAGCCGCTTGTAGTACCTGCTGCACCGTAGGTAACACTCATCCATGCAGGCTTGTCCTTAACCATTTCTTCTATAACCTTTTTAGTATCCTCAATTTTTGCCCATTCCTTCGGCGGGAAAACCTCAAATGAAACCGTTACTTTGTTGTTTTTTAATATATCACTTATTTTCATAATACTTAATCTCCTAAAAAATATAGGATTATTATACTACTGCTTTAGTAGGATTTCAAGCAGTATTTATATTATTACCATTATTATTGCAGCATATTTCATTTGCTGCCGATATTGTTTCAAGAGAATCACCAAGCTGCGTAAAGAAAACAGCCAGCAGGCTTATCTCCTCATTGCTTTTACCTTGGGCAAGCGCACAGGCAAGTGCTGAAATTGATAAATTAAGCGAGCATCCGTCCATTATTTCGCCTCCTTTTCGTAAATAATAATTCAGATTTATATGCGTAAAAGTGAGTATTTAAGAGATTTCAAGAGATAATCACTATTTTTATAAAAATGTTGTTGACTTATAAATCCCCTTGTGCTATTATATGTAGGCAAAAGAAAAAGGAAAAGGATTTTATATCCAAATATATCAATGGAGGAAATGATTATGTCAACATTTATGCCAAAAGCTGACGAAATCACCCGCAACTGGTATGTAATTGATGCTGCTGACAAGCCACTTGGCAGAGTAGCTGCTGAAGCCGCTGTTCTCTTAAGAGGCAAGCATAAGCCAATCTTCACACCAAATGTTGATTGCGGTGACTTTGTTATTATCATCAACACTGATAAGGCTGTTCTTACAGGTGACAAGCTTAATAAGAAGCTCTATCAGCACCACACAGGTTACATCGGTAACCTTAAAGAAGTTAAGTATGGTACTCTTATGAACGAAAAGAGTGACTTTGCTATGAAGCTCGCTGTTAAGGGTATGATCCCTGACACAACACAGGGCAGAAAGCAGCTCACAAGATGTCATATCTATAAGGGTGCAGAACACAAGCATGAGGCTCAGCAGCCACAGGCTTGGGAAATGTAAGGAGGTATCTGAATAATGTACGAAACAAATCCTTATTTCTACGGAACAGGTAGAAGAAAAGAATCTGTAGCTCGTGTACGTGTATATGCAGGTACCGGCAAAATCACAATCAATGACAGAGATATTGACGATTACTTCGGTCTTGAAACACTCAAGCTCATCGTTCGTCAGCCTCTCGCTCTTACAGAAACAACTGAGAAGTTCGACATCGTTTGCCGTGTAAACGGCGGCGGCGTTACAGGTCAGGCAGGTGCTATCCGCCACGGTATCGCAAGAGCTCTTCTTCAGTATGACGAGGCTCTCCGCCCTGCTCTCAAGAAGGCAGGCTTCCTCACTCGTGACCCACGTATGAAGGAAAGAAAGAAACCGGGTCTTAAGAAAGCTCGTAGAGCTCCACAGTTCTCAAAGAGATAATTATTTTCAAAGCGTTCCGTTTATGCGGAACGCTTTTTTATCATATTTTATGTTATTAAAAAGGAGCAGCCATGGAGGAGTATATAAAAAAGATAAGAAACAAAATTGAAGGCGGTAAGTTTATTAATAATAGCGAAACAGCATCGCTAAAATATTTCGCTTTAGATGACATTCCTCCCCTATTCTGCAAACAGCACAGAGATATTCTTGCTGATATCATCGCAGGAAAGGAATATATATACAGGTAATAAATATGAGCTACATAAAAGACATAAGAAAATTTATAGGTCATTCGCCTATGCTTTCGGCAGGTGCAACGGTTGTTGTTTTAAAAGATAACAAAATACTTTTAAATCTGCGCAGTGATACCAATACATGGGGAATCCCCGGAGGTGCTTTAGAGCTTGGAGAAACACTTGAAGAAACCGCTGCCAGAGAATTAAAGGAAGAAACAAATTTAGAAGCAATGAGCTTTACACTTTTGAATGTGTTTTCCGGTAAAGATTTTTATTTTAAATATCCGAATGAAGATGAGCTTTATTCGGTTGCTGTTCTTTATATGGCAAACGGAGTAACAGGTGATTTAAGAATTACAGATGGAGAAAGCTTTGAACTTAGATATTTTGCAAAAACCGAACTGCCGAATCTTGAAAGCCGTGCAAAAATAATTATAGATTGGCTGATTGAAAAAAAGCATTTGATTTGATTATTTAAAAATATTTATGATTAATAATATAGTTTTAAAATAACATATAAAAAAAGCAGCCGATTTCTCGACTGCATTTTTTAGTTATTCAAGCT
>VSOH01000170.1 GCA_009774735.1 Clostridiales bacterium | reverse complement strand
CTCACCTCGAACATACTAGCCACAATCACCAGCTCCAAACCCCACGCCAACAACACCATCAAAAACACAACAAAAAAGCATCAAAATATTATCAAATATTGAAAAACAGCAGCTCTCTGTTCAGCCATCTAACAGAAATCGAATACACCAAACTCTCGTTAACAATCACATCAATGTAATAGAATTCATCTGTTTCCTTTCTGCACTGTACCTTGTCCGCCTGATAATGACCAAGGCAATATCTGCCTAAATCATATACTATCTCAGGAATTTCGCTGTCAGTTTCATCTTCATAGGACATCATCAGACTAACCATCTGACCGCTCTTGTCATCAATCCAGACTGCTGTAGCCTGTGCGTCCTTATCAATCCACAGACACCGCCAGTATATTCCGGATTTCACAGCAATATCGTCATTTGAACGAGTAAGCAAATTAGGTATAACCTCCGTCGGTTCGCCGTCAGCAATACTTTCTTCGGGAAAATTCTCCAAAGTCTCTGCTGCAAGCTTCTTTACCTTCTGCTCATTAAGTCTGCAAACCTGAGAATACTCCGACAATTCAACTACAGATAAATCGCCATATCCAGAATAGGAATCATAATCTGAAACAGCATCGGAATCTTGGCTATAATCTCTGCTATATAATAATTCATAAAACAAATTGACACTTTCCAAAATTTCCATATTATCGGACAGCTGCAAGGATATATCATTATTGCCCATTTTCCTTATTTGTGTGCCGAGGTGATAGTCAACTGTCAAAGAGGATATATATGGTAAAAAAAGACTGAAAACAATTACCAATACAGTAACTGCAAAAATTGATATTTTTTTTACTGCTTTCATAAAATCCCTCCTTTAAACTCAACTGTGACAGTTGTACCAACACCGAGCTCACTTTCAAAGCTAATACTTCCATTATGAAGAGCAGCTATTTCCTTGCACAGCGCAAGCCCTATTCCTGCACCGCCCTGAGCACGTGAGCGTGACTTATCCACTCTGTAAAAGGCTTCTGTCAGGTGAGAAAGCGATTCATCAGGTATACCTGTACCATTGTCACTGACCGTTATGCGGCAGCCGTCATCCGTCATTACTGATTTTACTGAAATTGTTCCGCCGTTTTCCATTGCTTTTCGTGCATTATCCCACAAATTAATGAGCAGTGATTTAAACAAATCACTTTCCAAAAGACAGCAGCCGGCTTCACACGCACACTTCAAAATTATACCCTGTTTTTCATAAACAGGCGCTAAATGAGATACTAATTCTTCAATCAATAATGACGGACTTGCAGACGAAAGAACAGCAGCCTTTTCTTTAAGAACAAACAGTTCAAGCAGCTTTTGCGACAACCCTTCAAGCCGTCTGCCCTCGGACACTATAAAATTAGCAGACTCATAGACTTCCTTTTCACTTAACATCTGACTCCTGATTAAATCAGCATAGCCTATAACCGAGGTCATAGGTGTTTTCATTTCATGAGCAAAGCTGCTTATAAAGCTCTCCTGCTGCTTAATATTGTTTTCAAGTTCATCAACCATTGTATTGAAGTCAACAGCAAGCCTGCCAACTTCATCATTGCTTTTAACATCACATCTTTTTGAAAAATTGCCGTTGGATATTGCCTGTGAGGTTTTTGAAAGCTCAGACAACGGACGTGTAAGTATGCGGGAAATACTGTATGACAGCAAAGCACAAATTACAATCAGAAACAGAAACACACTCTGATAGACCTTTTCCTGTGCACTGCGCGTTTCAAATAATGGTGTTATATTATACGCCATATCAAGAAACATTGTTTCACCGCCCACCTGAAGTGCTCCTGAAACAATCAGATAACGCTTGTCATCATTTGTTACAAGCTGCTGAACGATATTTTGTTTTGCAAGGTCTTTTTCAGAAACATCGGAAAAATCAAACACACCAACCTCATATACAGATTTTTCAGAATTATAAAGTCTTAATGCTGTCCATGATTCGGTTTTCTGATTAGAAAGCTGATTCAGAATATTGCCGATGTCATCATAATCAACCTGTCGGTCAATACCGTTAACTATCTGCAGTGTGTTCAGTACCATCTGGTATGAATTATAGGCAGAGCTTCGTTCTCTTTCAAGCGAATCATTGAAGGATAGAGAAATCATCAGACTGCCGCCGATACCAAAAAGCAAAGACAGCAGGCAAAGCATAGAAAGCATAATTTTAACTGAAAATTTCACGTTTTACCTCCAGCCGATATCCTATCTTATTAACTGCCTTAAGCTGTTTTTCCCAGCCTGTTTTCTTACGCAGACGCTGAACATGCAAATCCACGGTCTTGCTCCCGTACTGAAACTCTTCGCCCCACACACGTTCATAAATCGTTTCACGGTACATAGCTCTTCCGGGATTCTGAGCAAAAAGCAAAAGCAAATCATATTCCTTGGGTGTAAGACGTATTTCATCATCATCTTTTGTCACACGTCTGGAGTAGGTATCTATCACAAGTCCGCCGATTTTTATAACATCATCCAGCTTCTTGTATCGTCTTAAAACAACATCAACCCTTGCAAGCAGCTCCACAATCTCAAAAGGCTTTACTATATAATCCTCTGCCCCTGCACGCAAGCCTTTTACACGGTCATTTATACCGCTTCTCGCTGTTATGAAAATGACAGGTATTTCCATAGGACGAATATAATCCATAAGCTCAAAGCCATCATATCCGGGCAGCATAATATCAAGAAGAATCAAATCATATCTGTTTTTCTCAATCAAATCTGCCGCCATTACACCATCATAAGCACAGGTGCAGGAATAGCCTTCTTTTGAAAGGCTCATTTTTATGAGGTTTGAAATAGGCTTTTCATCCTCTACTATCAGAATTTCAGTCATCTTTATGCTCCTCTTAAATAAATCTGCAGTATTATTATACATCATAACGGCATCAAAACAGCATATAAAAAAGCAGAACGCAAAAAACGTTCTGCCAATAATCAGTATTTTATAGGACTTGATGCCAGATACTTGTTAACCATAAGTGCTACCTTAAATACAATAGCATCATCAAACTCCCTTAAATCAAGACCTGTGAGCTTTTTAATCTTCTCAAGTCTGTAAACTAACGTGTTTCTGTGAACAAAAAGCTTTCTTGATGTTTCGGACACATTAAGATTATTCTCAAAAAACTTCTGAATCGTAAACAGCGTTTCCTGATCAAGCGAATCAATTGAACCTCGCTTAAACACTTCCTTTAAGAACATATCACAAAGGGTTGTAGGAAGCTGATAAATAAGCCTTGCTATTCCAAGATTTTCATAGCTTATAATCGTTTTCTCAGTATCAAAAACCTTGCCGACCTCAAGAGCAACCTGTGCCTCCTTAAAGGAATGAGCAAGCTCCTTGACACCCGTAACACAGGTACCGATACCGATAACCGCATTACAGTAAAACTCCGACAACAATGTATCATTAATTGAACGTGCAAGCTTCTCTAAATCCTTGCCGTCAACATTAGGTCTTACCTCTTTTACCAACGCAATTTCACTTTCGTTGATGCTGATAACAAAATCCTTTGTTTTATCCGGGAAGAAATTCTGAATAATATCAAAAACAGAAACATCTGTCTGCTGCGTAGTACGTATTAAAAACACAACTCTTGAAGCATCATTATTAAAATGCAGCTCCCTTGCTTTGATATAAATATCACCCGGCAGAATATTATCCAAAATAACATTCTTCACAAAGTTTGAGCGGTCAAACTTTTCATCATTATTTTGCTTAATCTGATCAAGGGCAACCGCAATAAGCTGTGAATAACGTCGGCTGAGCTCATCAGTTCCATCAACAAATACAGCGTATTCAGGACGTATAAGAACATCAAAGGTGGTATAGGTTGAATCATCAACACAGGTCTGTGTACCATTGAACACACCTGCGACAATTACACCCTTTCGTACCTCTCCGATAACACTGAGGTCGCTGCAGGCAATAACAGTTCCTGCCTCGTCAACCACACCGATAGTACGGTCAATAGCATCACGCATCTGATTAATTATTCCCTGAAATAATCTGTTAGGCATTAATTTACACCCCTCTAATCTGATTAAAATACACGATATAAAGCATCAAGCACAAGTATTTTGAACATACAATGCGAAAAACTTGCACAAAAATATTATGCCTATCTTGTTC
>VSOH01000017.1 GCA_009774735.1 Clostridiales bacterium | reverse complement strand
CTTTATAATCATTATGGTAATTAATTTAATGTACAGAGGTATACAATAATGAAAAAATCAAATAGATTGCTGTCTATATTTTTATGCTTAGCTATTTTGATAACATCCTTAGTTGGCTTCACATCAATCAGCTATGCTGCTACAAGAAGCTTCACAAGCGGTGATTTAAGCTGCACACTTGATACTGACACAGGTGTATTCACAGTAAAAGGCTCCGGCAGAGGTGCGGGCTATGCCAACAGTGCAACAAAAAGAGCACCATGGTATACAGCCTACCGCAGCCAGATTAAAAGTGTTATTATCGAAAACGGTGTTATAGAAATAGGTGCATACTGGTTTTATAACTGTGCAAACCTGACATCGGTTACCTTTGCCGACTCAGTCGATACAATCGGTGACTGCTGCTTCAGAAGCTGTACTTCCCTGCAGAATATTACCCTGCCAAAAAACTGCTCCTGGTATTATAAGGAGTTATTTCTCGACTGCACAGCCTTAAAATGGGCAGTTATGCCAGAAAACAACAATACAACAAATTATAACAGCAGTATCCCTGAAGGAACCTTCAGCGGCTGCACCTCACTTGAAGAGGTTTATATCGGTCCCGGCTATACTGCAATTGACTCCAACGCTTTTAACAATTGCCGCAGTCTGCACGGTGTAATCTGGAACAGTGGCAGTATTACAAATGTCGGAACAGATGCACTTAACAGCGTACCTAACAGCTGTGTATTTTTCTCACCTGACAATTCTCTGCGTTCTTGGGCATCAAGCTATAATAAAGCTGCACTTTCACTGAACAGCTCCTGTTCAAATAACGGCAGCCTTTCCTATTCACTTGATACAAACGACAGGGTATTATTGCTGAATTTCAGTGGCAGTGGCACTATGACTTCAACACCGTGGACAAATTTCCGTTATTTAATTAAAGACATCAGCTTTTCCGGTACAGATAATTCATTCACTATTGCAGCGAACGCATTTAACGGCGCACAAAGTCTTTCAACAGTTGCATTTAACAAGAACTGCTCCGGCATACTTACCATAGGGGACGGGGCTTTTCAGAACTGTACCGGCTCGACCTACTGGCTCGACATTCCGAAAAACTGCACAGACATAGGTAATAATGCATTTAACAATACAAATTTTAACTGGGTTAAGTTCTATTCACCGGAGCTGACAATCCCTGCTGATGCCTTTGGCAGCGGCTATGCAAGATTTTACGGACTTCATAACAGCGGAGCCTATGATTTTTATAAAGCAGGTAAAGCAAACGGTGCGAACTGGGAATACCACTGCCTTGTTGATGCTGACGGCAGTGTAACAGAACCGAATGCACAGCACGAATATACTGTGAACACAATAAAGCCAACCTGCACCGATATCGGACATGACGAAGTTTTCTGCGCTTACTGTGATAATGGTACGCTGCAGAAGAATTTTACTCAGGCAACAGGTCACACCTATATAAACGGAGCTGTTGACAATAACGGTATGGTGCTTTATACCTGCTCTGACTGCGGACAAAATAATCTGAAACTCACCCCTCTCCATCTGCTGTCGCTTTTTGAGAAACATATCAGCCTTTCTGAGGATAATCCTGCATTCAATCAGTCAAACTATCTTGCAAAATTTGATTTGTACAATGATGGATTTATTAATGCCAAGGATTTCGGTTTATTGAATACCGCTGCGGAAACTTATGCAAACGCACTTATTAATGACAGCTCGACCTTCATTAATAAAAACACTACTGTCGATACAACAACGACCTACCAGACCATCGATGGTTTCGGTGCCTCAGGCGCATGGTGGGCACAGGATGTAGGTCGCTGGAACGACGAGCAGATTGACAGAATAACAGAGCTCCTTTACGGCGAAAGCGGGGCAGGACTTGATATATACAGATACAATCTTGGCGGCGGCTCTGAAAATGATACATATATCGGTGACTGGAGGAGAAGAGCCGAAGATTTCCTTTCACCAACAAGTAATATTAATGATGCCTCAACCTATGACTGGAATGCTGATGCAGCTGCACAAAAGGTGCTTGCATCCGTTAAAAAGGCTAATCCCGATTTCAAACTGACATTATTCTCTAACTCAGCTCCTGTTTCCATAACAGACAACGGCAAAGCATATTGCAGCAATGGAGTAAATCAAAATTTAAGCGAAAGCAACTATCAGTCATTTGCAAACTATGTTGTTAACTGTGCAGAGCACTTCATTGACGAGGGCTATAATGTAACAAGTGTTTCACCAATTAACGAACCTGAATGGGATTGGGCTGCAGACAGTAATGGCTACTGTTCACAAGAAGGCTGTCATTTTACTGCCGAAGCAGCAAGAAACTTCTACAATAACTATATGGTTCCGTCACTCCGGGCAAGTGCAAAGCTTAACGGCAAGGTTAACCTTTCTGTATGGGAATGTGCACAGCTCAATCACTCAAACAGCGAGCTTTATAAAAAATTTCTGCCTAATATGTTTTCTTCACAAGCACCTGTTATCGGCACTAACTATGCAAAAAACAATGAGAACATCCGTGATTACTGTAACAGCCTTGATACCCATTCCTACTGGGCAAGCACAAGTGACAGAAATACGGTTGCAAGCGACATCAGCGGCAGCAGCTATTCAGCAATTGAAGAGGTACGCTGCACAGAATACTGTCAGATGACAAATGACGGCAGCTCAGGCTGTTATAACTATCATACACAGGAAGGTCAGTATGTTGACGGTAACGGAATAGGTATGTATTATGCGCTTGCTCTCGCTGACATTATCCATCAGGACTTAACCATTCTTAACGCAGTTGAATGGGATTGGTGGACAGCCTGCAGCAGCGGCATATATCCTGACGGTCTTATATATGTTGACTATGACAATCCCGATAATATTCAGACGGCAAAAAGATTGTGGGTAATGGGAAACTATGCAAAATTCATTCAGGAGGGAGCCAAGCGTGTTAAGGTCACCACAGGCTCAGCCTTCGGTAAAAATCTGAAAACAGAAAAAACCTATGGCAATGATAAAATTAATTATATTGAACAATCTGCCTATGTTAATCCTGATGGTTCAATAGTTATTGTATACATCAACAATTCAGACACTGATGAATATACTTATATTAATCCGGGCAGTGATTCTCAGGTAAACTCATTTGAAACTTATGTAACCGATGCAAGCCGTAATCTTGAAAAATATCAATCAAGCACAGTAAGTGCAGATAAGAAAAGCAGTATGATTACAATTATTCCTGCAAAATCAGTTACAACAGTTGTTGTTAAATAATAAAGAAACACTTCGGTATTACAAAATATCGGAGTGTTTTAATTTTGTACTTGATTTTAATAAAAAGGTCTGCTATAATATCACTAATCCACTTTAAAGTGTTGGGGCTTTAAAGCAGTAAAGTTAAGTGAGGTTATAATTATGAACAACAGAAAGGGTAACTTAATGTCCGTTCGTAAGGACGTTAAAGTGCTTGACGCAACGATTCGTGACGGCGGTCTTTGCAACAATTTTGAATTTACAGATGAATTTGTTACAGAGCTTTATAAATCTAATATAAAATCAGGCGTTGACTATATGGAGTTCGGTTATCGTGCTTCAAAAAATCTTTTTGACCCAAAGGATTTCGGAAAATGGAAATTCTGTGATGAAGCTGATTTACGTTCAATTGTAGGCGATAACATCAGCGATATGAAAATTGCAGTAATGGCAGACGTAGGCAGATGTGATTATAAGGATGACTTTGTTCCAAAAAGCGAAAGCGTTATTGATATGGTGCGTGTAGCCTGCTATATTCACCAAATCCCTGCTGCTATTGAAATGATTGAGCATTTTCACAATCTCGGCTACGAAACCACCTGCAATATTATGGCAATCAGCCAGGCAAACAGCGAGCAGGTTGAGGCTGCACTTGAAATGCTTGGTGACAGCAGTGTTGATGTAATTTATCTTGTTGACAGCTATGGCTCACTCTACCCCGAAAATGCAGGAAAGCTTGCAAAGCAGTATCTTGAGATTGGTGAAAAATACGGCAAGGCAATCGGCTTCCATGCACACAACAACCAAAATCTTGCATTTGCCAATACAATTGAAACGATGTCTTACGGCGTATCCTTCCTTGATGCTACTGCATCAGGCATGGGCAGGGGTGCCGGCAACTGTGCAATGGAATTGCTTTTAGGCTTCTTGAAGAATCCGAAGTACAATCTTTACAGCCTGCTCACCTTCCTTGAAAAGTATATCAATCCGCTCAAGGAAAGCGGCGTTGTTTGGGGATATGATGTTCAGTATATGCTGACAGGTCAGCTCAACCGTCACCCACGTGAAGCTATGGCATTCACTGCAGACAACAGACAGGATTATTGCGAATTCTATAAAGGTCTGCTTGAAAACGATTAATGAATACAAGCTTAAAACTATAACAAGCGCAACAAAGGTTCACTTTTGTTGTGCTTGTTTTTTTACCATCATTACATTTAAAAATTATCTATAAGCATTCTGTACCCTTTACATTCTTCATAGATATTTTCAATGGTCAATAAAATATCACACTCAATTTTATCCTGATTATAAATACTTGAATTTTGAAGAAGTCATAAAATAAGACAACTTGTATTTTTCTTTTGAAAATAATATTTGACAAAGGAAAAAATCAGTATTATAATGTAGCTAACTTAATAAGTCAGGGGTGCTGCTTTTATATTATAAAAAGCGGCTGAGATTATACCCTCTAAGCCGAGCATTAGTATGGACGGTGTTAGACGAGATATATGACATTACCACACCCCTATCTATGTATAGGGGTGTTTTATTTTTTGATTTATTAAGAATCTTTAGAAAGGAAGGAAAGATTATGAAAGCAAGTATAGCAATTCAGGTTTTACCGCAGGTTGACAGCGAGGATGAGCTTATCAGAATTGTTGATGAGGTTATAGCCTACATCAAAAGCTCAGGCTTAAACTGTTATGTCGGTCCATTTGAAACAACTATTGAGGGTGACAGCTACGATCAGCTTATGGAGATTGCTGCAAACTGCCAGAAGGTTGCAATCAACGCAGGCTGTGAAAGCGTAAGCGCTTATGTAAAGGTAGTTTACACACCTGACGGCGAGGTTTTAACAATTGACAAAAAAGTATCAAAGCATCACGAATAAGCTTGCCCCTGTTATTGCAATTGCCGTAATTATTTTAATTTGGTTTTTGTGCAATAACTTTGAGCTTGTACCTGCATATATGCTGCCGTCGCCGCTTGACGTTGCTAAGGCATTTATCAACAATTTTTCGGTAATGCTTAAACAGGCAGCAGTTACACTGCAGGAAGCAATTTACGGGCTTGGCATCGGAATTATGCTGGCATTTATCGTTGCTGCTTTAATGGACCGATTCAGCTTTCTGCGAAAGGCAATTTATCCCATACTGGTCATAACACAGACTATACCCACCATTGCAATTGCCCCTCTGCTTGTTTTGTGGATGGGCTTTGGAATGGCACCCAAAATCACCCTTGTTGTAATCACCACCTTTTTCCCCATATCCATCGGACTTTTAAACGGCTTTGAAAATACCGACAGGGATGAAATTAATATGATGCGTTCAATGGGTGCAAACAGATTACAGATATTTAAACATATTAAGCTGCCGTCTGCCGCAGACTCATTTTTTTCAGGACTTAAAATATCTGCCTCCTACGCAATTGTTGGTGCAGTTATTTCCGAATGGCTGGGCGGCTTTGAGGGTCTGGGTGTTTATATGACCAGAGTAAAAAAAGCATATGCCTTTGACAAAATGTTTGCTGTGATTGTGTTCATTTCAGCAATCAGCCTTTTACTTATTGCGATAGTTTCTTTAATACAGCATATTGCGATGCCTTGGGAACGAAAAAAAGTGAAAGGAAAACAAATATGAAAAAAAGAATAATCTGCCTTGTTCTTGCAGCAGCATTGATTTTCAGCTTTGCTGCCTGCAGTAAAACAGACAAGAAGGACAATAGCGATAATAAAGAAAAAACAGCTATAACTGTTTGTCTTGACTGGACACCAAACACCAACCATACAGGTATGTTTGTTGCTCTTGAAAAAGGCTACTATGAAGAAGCAGGACTTGATGTAACAATCGTTCAGCCGCCTGAAAACGGTGCAACACAAGCCTGTGCTGCAGGTCAGGCACAGTTTGCAGTAGATTTTCAGGACATTCTTGCTGCTGCACTAACATCAGATACACCCCTTGAAGTTACTGCTGTTACTGCACTTGTTCAGCACAACACATCAGGTGTTATGTCATTGAAGGGCCAGGGTATGGATAAGCCTGCCGGATTAACAAACAAAACCTACTTAACCTGGGATTCTCCCATTGAGCTTGCAACAATGGAAGCTGTTGTTACAAAAGACGGCGGTGACTGGAGCAAGGTTGAAAAAATTCCTAACACCGTTACAGATGATGCGCAGGACGTTAAGCAGAATCCCGACCATGCTATCTGGGTATTTTACGGCTGGGGTGGTATTAACGCAAAGGTTAACAGTGTTGACACTGACTTCTTTTACTTTAAGGATATTGACGAGGTGTTCGACTATTACACCCCTGTTTTAGTTGCAAACAATGAATTCTTAAATACGAATCCTGACGCTGCAAAGGCTTTTCTTGAAGCAACTAAAAAAGGTTATGAATTTGCAATAGCAAATCCAAAAGAGGCTGCAGATATACTCATTAATTCAGACGACACCAAGTCACTTGTTGGCAGTGAGGAATTAGTTTATGAAAGCCAGGAATGGATTTCACAGCAGTATATTGCCGATGCTGAAAAATGGGGATACATTGACCCTGCACGCTGGAACGGTTTTTACAGCTGGCTCTATGACAATAAACTGATTGAGAAAGACATCAGCGAAAACGTAGGTTTTTCAAACGATTATTTATCATAATTATGGAAATTTTATCTGTTAAACATATTACAAAAAGCTTTGGCGATAACAAAATAATTGAGGATATAAGCCTCACCCTTAAAAAGGGTGAGCTTGTGTCCCTGCTCGGTGTCAGCGGTGCAGGAAAAACAACACTGTTTAACTGTATTTCAGGCATTGATAAGGCAGACAGCGGTCGGATTATTCTGCAGGGGAAAGATATCAGTGCAGCACCCGGTCAGATAAGCTATATGCTGCAAAAGGATTTACTTCTGCCATATAAGAAAATAGTTGATAACGTGGCTCTTCCTTTACTGCTTTCAGGCAAAAAGAAAACCGAGGCAAGAGAAATTGCTTTGTCGCATTTCGCTGAATTTGGCATTGAAGGCACGGAAAATTACTATCCCTCCCAGCTTTCGGGCGGTATGCGGCAGAGGGCGGCACTCTTAAGAACCTATCTTGCATCTAAGGGCGTTGCCTTACTTGACGAGCCATTCAGCGCACTTGACACAATCACAAAAGGGGCAATGCATTCGTGGTATCTGTCTGTAATGGAGAAAATTGATTTATCAACCATTTTCATTACCCACGATATTGACGAGGCTGTACTCCTTTCCGACAGAATTTTGATTTTGTCAGGCAAACCGGGTAAAATAACCGATGAAATCATAATTGACCAAAAAAAGCCAAGGGACAGGGATTTTAATTTAACACCCGAATTTTTAAAATATAAAAAACAGGTAATCAATGCCCTTGGTAATATATAAAAAGAGCAAAACAGTAAAGCCACGGAAAATTCCGTGGCTTTCATTATTCATATGCTTAAGAAGCTTTTTGATATTATCCTTTTAATATTGGGAATAATCCCATAATCTACATTAAAATCTTTTTTATTGGATGCCTGAGAACTGTTTTCAGCTTGCTTTCATCACATCTTCTCGGATCACTCAAATAAATCTCGTGATGAAGTCTGCTGTCGGTTATATCCAACTCATAGCCGTTTTCTTCCATATGTTTGTGCATCAAAGTGGCTGTTTCAGGCTCATTATCATAAGAGCCGATGTGCATACACTGAACACAAACACCCTCATCATAAGTAAAGAATTCTACCTTTGAGAAATCCTGTTTTTTCTTTTGGGTTGCCTCATCAACAGCCCACTTGAAATCATCTTCTGTTACAAAATCCGGCAATCTTATAACGGAAATAAAATGCATATCCTCTTTTCTGTTATAGTCAAAGCCCTGTGTGTTTTCCTGCCACCAGAAGCCCTCAAGCGGAGGTACGACATATTCAAAATAGCCGTCAATTTTATGCGTGCCTTTATAGCTCATTTTGATGGTAAAAGCAATGGCATAGAGCAATCCGATACTGTTTTTATATTCGCCGTTTTCGTCATTCGGATTGCCTTTACCTCTGACCGCAATATAATTCATTTTCGGAATTTCGACAATACTTGGTTTCTTCTTGGGCATATAAAATTCCTTGTATTCTTTCTTATAATCAAAAGCCATAATCATATACCTCATACAACATTACTTTTTCTTAGTATAATTCATTATAGCATAAAAACAAATCAATTTATATAAAAACTTTAAAATCACTATTGACTCTAACCTTGCGTTATAGTCTATACTGTAATTATGGGAGGGATAATGATGAAAACAGTTAAGGAAATAAGCAAATTAACAGGTATCAGTGTGCGCACACTTCATTATTATGATGAGATTAATTTGCTGAAACCGACACAGACAACAGATGCAGGTTACAGACTGTATGACGATACAGCACTGCAGCGACTGCACAGTATACTGCTTTTTCGGGAACTGCAGTTTCCGCTTAAAGAAATCAAAACTATTCTTGACAGTCCTGACTTTGATACACGGTCAGCCTTAAAAGAACAGATTAAATTGCTTGAATTGCAAAGAAACAGACTTGATGAAATCATTAGCTCTGCCAATAAATTATTAACAAAAGGGAGTAAAGAAATGAGTTTTTCAGCATTTGATAAAACGGAAATGGATAAGTATACCGCTGAGGCAAAACAGAAATGGGGACAAACTTCTGCTTATAAAGAATATGAGCAAATGCATTTAAATTCAGCAGATAAAACCAACGAGTTTATGCAGATTTTTGCAGAAATAGGAAAGATAAAACATCTTCCGCCGGATTCAAAAAAAGCAAAAGATTTAATTAAAATACTACAAAATTTTATTACAGAGAATTACTATACCTGCACAGATGAAATTCTAAAAAACTTAGGTAAGATGTATATCTCAGATGAACGCTTTAAAAGCAATATTGATAAGGCAGGCGGTGGCGGTACTGCTGAATTCACTGCAAAAGCGATTGAAGCAATTGCCTGAAAACAGGTGTAATAAAGGTTCGATATTTATGATTCTGTTATAGTTAAAGATAAACTTTTTATATCAAAAAAGCCTGCAATACGGAAAATTATAGCTTTCCGTATTGCAGGCTTTTCAAACTTATTTTTCAATTGGCAATACATCCTGCCCCTCAAGTTTTTCAATAAAAGGCTTAATATCTGTGCCATAAACTATTCCGTCAGGGAACAAATCCAAAAGCGGTTCTAAAATGAAACGTCTTTCGCAATACCTTGGATGAGGAACTAAAAGATTTCTGCTTTCAATCTTTTCATTTTCAGCAAAAATAATATCAATGTCAATAATCCTCGGTCCATAGCGAACTGTCCGCAATCTGCCAAAGCCGGCTTCAATACCAAGACACGCTCCGAGCATCTCGTGCGGCTCAAAGATTGATTCTACTTTCAGAATAATATTGTAAAAATTTTCCTGTCTTGCGTAGCCGACAGGCTCTGTTTCATAAATTCTTGACTGATTAACAACATCTGTATAAGGAAGAAGATTAACACAATCAATACATTTATCAATATTTGCTTTTCTGTCGCCGATATTTGTACCTACACTTAAAATATATTCCATATGCTTTATGACACGTCTATACGTTTTTTACCTTTCTCTGAATATCTGAACACCAACCCAGCCAAAATCAGCTTTCATCGGTGCTTCCGGCTTTTTAAGAGTAATAAGAACATTAAATATATCAGGATATTCGCTGAGTATTGCATCAGCAGTTATCTGTGCCACCTTTTCAAGCAAGTCATACTTTTTTTCCGTTACAACGCGTGTAACTGTTTTTATGACCTTTGCATAGCTTACGGTATCTTCCACATTATCACTGTGACATGCCTTTGTCATATTAACGTCCATATCTATATCAAAGACAAAATGCTGACCATCTTCCTTTTCCTCATGGTTAACACCATGGTATGCAAAAATTTTTAAATCACGAATTAAAATTTTATCCATTACAAAATAAAGCCTTTCATATTCTGCGCCATTAAAATGCCCTGTTTTTCATTTTTCACATCGTGAACACGAATTATATCTGCACCGCCTAAAATTGCCGCTGTATCAGCAGCTATATTGCCATAAATGCGTTCTTTTGGCTTATCCTGCTCACTGCCCTGACCGATAACTCTTTTTCTTGATGTGCCGAGCAAAAGCGGAAAGCCGTTGATTTTATACCTGCCCACATTAGCAAGAAGGTACATATTTTCCTCATAATTCTTGCCGAAGCCAATACCCATATCAAGACAAAGCTGTGATTTATCAATACCAAGCTTTATGCATTCATCAACGGATTTTTCAAAAAATTCTTTAATGTCATCAGGTGTTCCTGCCCCATTATGCATTAAAATCCAGCCTGCGCGGTAAAATTTGACGATTTCTGCCATTTCCTGTGAAATCACACCGCTGACATCGTTAATGATATCTGCACCTGCTTTAAGAGCATTTTCTGCCACAAAGGGATAATATGTATCAACCGAAACAGGAACAGATAATTTTCCGTCAAGAGCCTTTAATACCGGCTCAAGCCTTGCCCATTCCTCGGTATCACTGACCGGTGTATGACCGGGTCTTGTGGACTGACCGCCGATGTCGATAATATCAGCACCCTCTGCCTCAAGCCGAAGAGCACATTCAACTGCATCAGAAACGGAAAAGTGGTCACCTCCGTCGCTGAAGCTGTCAGGCGTAACATTCACAATGCCCATAACAAGCACCTTTTCGCCGTATTCAAGCTGTTTGTTTCTGCATTTCCAAATCATAATTTTATCTTTCCGCATTATTTATTAAGCAGAGCCAATACTTCTGCTCTTGAGCGTGCATCATTTCTCAGTATACCTCTGAGTGCTGATGTCTGAGTCTTTGAGCCCGATGCCTTTGCACCGCGGATTGACATACACATATGCTCTGCCTCAATAATAACAGCAACGCCCTTTGGACTTAAATTGTCATTTAAAAAATCAGCTATATCGTGGGTGAGCCTTTCCTGCACCTGTGGCTTTTTAGCAAAATTATCAACAATTCTTGCCAGCTTTGAAAGACCGATTATTTTGTTATCGCTTGGAATATAGGCGATATGTGCTTTACCGACAAAAGGTAAAAGATGATGCTCACACATTGAGCTGAAAGGAATATCCCTTACAATAACAAGCTCATCATTTGACTTTTCATCAAAAAACTTTAAATGCTGATGCGGATCCTCACTGAGTCCTGCAAACAATTCCTCATACATATTTGCGACTCTTCTGGGCGTTTCAAGAAGTCCTGCTCTGTCAGGGTCTTCACCGACTGCAATTAAAATTTCTCTTACTGCTTTTTCAATTCTTTCTTTATCCATACTATCACCGCTTATTCTTATTTAACAAAATAACCCTTTATTTTTTTCAGACTGTCATCCGTGAGCCTGTTGCCGTCGTAGCCTGCCTGTGCATTATAAATGCCCACTGCAACCAAATCATTACCGAGAACGCTGAGTCTGTCGCCTGCAAGTGAAAAATCACGTACTGAAATATTTGTATCTGATAATGAAACAAACTCTCTGAAAAGCTTTTCGCTGATTTGTGCATTTTCACTGTTTAACTGCTGTGAAAGACTTGCAAGAAGCAGCTCACCTGCCTGTGAGGAGCTGTTTTCAGCATCAAGATAATATCTTATTAAATTAACAAAATACTTTCCGCTGATATTCTGCTCACCCGATTTTATTTTCAAAGAGTACGAAGCAGGGCTGTTATTTTCCCTGTACTTGATGTCATTTAAAATCGGATAATTAATCGTGCCGAGTTCATTAAAGAAATCCTCAAAATCCGAGCTTTCCATAGAAATATAGTAATCAAACGCCGTGCCTATATATGTGTCAATTGCTTTCTTAACATTTTCTGCACCTGATGTTTTATATATTTCATTAAGATTATTTCCGTCAATTTCAGTAGCAGCTTTAAGCATTGCCGCCTTGTAGGAGGTATTATCCATATCGACCTGAACAAGTGCAGCAAACAAAAGCTCATCATCCTTGTGAACAAGGGTAACATAGTTACGTTTTCCGCTTACCTCAGGCACTTCTGTATTCCCGTCATTATCAACAGAAATCTGATTTGTTACATTAAGATTTTCAGGCTTAAAAAATTTTTTGGCACTGAAATCATTTTTTATGCTCAGAGCAAGCACAAAAATAACTGTAAATGCAATTATTACGGCAAGTGCAATAATAAGAATCCTCTGCTCTGTTGATTTTTCCTTATTAGATTTTGAAAAATATATGTCGCCTCTGTTTTTAAAAATCCTCATTTTGCACCTCCCTGAAAAATCATTATACAATAGGTCCTTTTATTTTACAAGTAATATTAATTTATAATATCGGAAATTTAATTCGTATATTCAAACTGCAATCAGAATAATCAGCGGTGATTGAGCCTTTCATCTGCTGCGTCAGCATTTTTGCTATGGAAAGACCCAGACCGGTTGATTTATCAGCAGTCTGCACAGTATAAAATCTGTCAAACAGTCTGCCCACCTGTACCTCATCAAGCTTTTCTGCATGATTGGAAAAAATAATTTCACCATCATCCTTAAGTTCTATTTTTAAATCACCGTCACTGTATTTTACTGCATTGCTGATTATATTCTGAAAAATTCTCAGCAATGCATTTTTATTAAGATTACAAACTATTTTCTTTTCGGTTATTGAAATATCAGGCACTATATTATTTTGACTAATCAAGGCATAATGAGCAGCAATGCTTTCTTCAAGAACATTGTTCATTTCAAGTTTTTCCGGTGTATCACTATTAAAGGTTGAAGTGATAACGGAATATCTGAAAAGCTCGGTTGTTAACTGTTTAAGCACCTGTGCACGCTGTGAAATGATTTTAATATATTCTTCTGCAGCAGGGGATTTTTCCTCATTTTCAAGCAGGGCAAGATAACCGCATATTGCCGTAAGCGGAGTGCGTAAATCGTGTGAAATATTTGTAACTGCCTCTTTTAATTCCAAATCACCCTGCTGAAATTTTCTTCTGTCCGCACGAAGCTTTTTAAGCTCTTTATTCATATCATTTGCCAGTCTTCGCATATGCCTGTCACGGCAGGAAATATTAATCAGTGTATTTGTATCATTTTCAAGCTTTTCATTAAAAGCACAACATATTTCATCAGCACTTTTTTGAAGCAAACAGATTTTTAATATAAGCACCGCAATAATCATTATTAATACTGAAATGATGATCAATAACCAAAAATTCATAATAAATCCTTTATTTTAAATTCTTTTTTTTGAAAGCGAGCACACCGCAAACATTAATTGCTATTATGAAAACAACTGAATAAATCATATTAATTAAAGGGTCAGTAATTTCCCCATTGGCAATTAAAACACTCTGACCTGTAGGAAGAAACTGTAAAAGCCATTCATAAAATTTTCTTTTCATTCCTGAAACATAGACAGGATTTGATATTTCCGGACCAAGCTCCATTGTTCCATCTGCTGACATTGAAATAAAATCACGGGTAAATTCAGGTTCAGCAAGCTGATTATAAATTATAGATGCTATTAAAACCAGAACAAGACTGACAACAATTGTTAAAACAACAGTTATTGCTTTGTTTGATGAAAGCATACTTATCATTGTTAAAATTGCTGTTAAGGTTGCTGTTATAAAAATACAAAGAAAAGCCATATTCATATAAGACTTTATTCCACCCTCCCAGTAACCTAAAAAAGGAACACTGAAAGCACTGCCGATCAGTAGCAATACAAGTATGACAAATGTGCCTGTAAAACAAGTAATATAATTTGAAAGATATATATTTGTTCGATTGTGACCGATTATAAGTTTGTTTCTTATTGTACCGTCGTTATAATCTGTACCAATGTAAAATGAAATAAATATCGAATAAAAAAAACCAATCATTGGCAGTATATTAAAATAACAGGAATTAAGACTTTTTACAGTATTCGTATTAGTATAATAAGAATCTGCTGTTATTCCGTTATTAATTGCCACAAATGCAGCTAAAATAAGCATTACGGCAGAAACAATCCAAAATATTTTGTCACGCAGCAAGCGAGAAAAATTTGCAGACAAAAGCTTAGTCATTGTTATTACCTCCCACAAGATTAATATAGTAGCCTTCAAGACTTTCGTCACGCTCACACATTGAAAGAACAGTGCAGTTTCTTTCTGTCAGCCTGAGCACAAGCTGTGACACATTTACTGCTGAATAAAGATCAGCCTTTGTGTCGGAGATAATGTTATATTCTATATTAAATTCATCAAGCACAAGAGAAAGTGCTTTTGTATCAGACACCTCAATACGGATTGATTTACGGCAAACCTTTTCAAGGTCTGCTGCACTGATTTCTTTAACAATTCTGCCGGAATCAACAAAGCCATAGTGTGTTGCAAGCTTTGAAAGTTCTTCAAGAATATGGCTTGAAATAAGAACAGTAATATTTAATTCTTTGTTCAATTTCAATATCAGCTCACGGATTTCAACAATACCCTGCGGGTCAAGACCGTTAACAGGCTCATCAAGAACTAAAAAGTCAGGATCACCTGCCAGTGCAACGGCTATGCCAAGCCTTTGACGCATACCAAGTGAAAAATTTTTAGCTTTCTTTTTACCTGTATTTTCAAGTCCCACAAGCTTCAGCAAATCATCAATTCCGTCAAAAGACGGAATACCGAGGATATGGAACTGCTGTTTTAAATTTTCTTTTGCAGTCATATCAAGGTATATTGACGGTGTTTCAACTACCGCACCGATTCTGCTCCTTGATTTTTCAATATTTTTTGAATTGTTTTTTTTGCCATAGAGAATATATTCTCCCGATGTCGGATTCTGCAATCCGCAGATAATTCGGATTAAGGTTGTTTTTCCCGCACCGTTTTTGCCCACAAGACCATAAATTGAACCTTGCGGAATTTTCATGGTTAGTCTGTCAAGTGCTTTGAAATTTTTATATTTTTTTGTCAAAGCATTTGTTTCAAGAACATAATCCATATTATTGCCTCCTTTAATTTGATGCGGAAATTGTAACAGGTAATGGTTAAGAAAGCAGTTAAGAAAACAGTAAATATTCAGTTAAGATTTCATTTTAAAGCCGATACCCCATACAGCCTCAATATAATTCTTTCCTCCCGCTGTCTTAAGCTTTTTTCTTAAATTGCTGATATGCACTTTTAAGGAGCTTTCAACACAGTCCGGCGTATCAATACTGATTTTATCAAGTATGACAGATTTAGTCATAACCTGTTCAGGATTTTTCATAAGCAGCTTTAAAATAGCAAATTCTGTTTTTGTAAGTTTTACAGAAACACTATTTACCATAACAGAATAATTTTTTGTATTAATAATAATATCATCAAAAACAATTAAATCATTTTTTATTGTGCTGTTTGAATTTCTGAGCTGAATATTTATTCTTGCCAGCAGCTCATTCATATCAAAGGGCTTGGTTACATAGTCTGCCGCACCGCCCATTAAAAGATTTACCTTATTATCCATATCTTCCTTTGCACTGACAATTATTGTAGGTATATATTTTATTTTTTCAAGCACCTCTTCGCCTGAAAGACCGGGGAGCATTAAATCGAGCAAAATTAAATCAAGCTTTTCCATTGACAAAAAAAGAAGTGCTTCTGTGCCTGAATAGGCACGTGATACTTTATATTCTTGTTTTGTTAATACTTCAAAAAGCATATTTGAAATATGTATATCATCATCAACAATTAATATGTGTTTCATTTTTTATCACCATAATTTTTGTTTTATATATAAAGTATAAAAT
>VSOH01000169.1 GCA_009774735.1 Clostridiales bacterium | reverse complement strand
TTTGTTGCTTAACAATTTTATTTTCTACATCAACTAGGGTCTTTTTGTACTGTCTGCACAATCTGGGGCAGTTCAATAAGATTTACAAGGTCTTTTTATATTGCATTATTTTGTAGGCAAACCCTCTTTATCATACATACAGATTGTTTCACAAAGAATTTCAATACCTGCAGAAATAGCCTCAGGTCTTAAATTCTCAGGAGTATCAAGACGGGTATGATAATAACGAGGAGGATCAGGATTCATAGCAGCAAATCCTGTAGCCTTGATGCCGCGCTGTGTAAATGCAGCAGCATCAGAGCCGCCAATATAAATTGACTCAAATGACAAATCGTAGCCACAGTTGGCAGCAGCATTTTTAACAAGGTGCTTAACACCCCAGTCGTGCTGAACAGTACCTGAAAGGTCACGGTCATAAACAGCCATATCCTCTAAATCACGGAAGGTATCAATAGCAATAACTGCTGTCGGTAATTCCTTAAGCTCCTGCTCGTGAGCCTTAGCATATGCCTTGGCACCGCGAAGACCTGCCTCCTCTGAGCCTGAGCAAATCATAGTAACCTCAGTATTTTCAAACTCGATTCCTGCCTCGTCAAGAGCCTTGATTGCAGCCATACCGGCATAGCAGCCTGAAAGGTTATCTGATGCACCGGGAACTGATTTAGTCCAGCTCTGGAAGAAAAGAAACGCAATTTCAAACGGGATAAATACACAGGATACAACAAAGAAAAGTATGAAGAACCATCTTGTCTTTTCAATATCCATTGCTGCACCGCCCTTGCCGACAATAAGACAAACAACAGCATAAACTGTCTGAACAATAAGACCTACAACTGCAGGAATTTCAACACAAAGCTTTGCCTGCAAACCGCCCATAAGATAGTTGAGTGTCCACTCAAACTGACTATCGGAATGACCGACAAGAATTATTCTCTGTTTAACCTCACCCTTAGGGCTTCTTGTGGCAATCATATTATGAGATGTCTGCTTCGGGAAAAGGAAATCGTCAAATTCTTTATACATTAAAAATTCAAATACAAGTGGAATAAATGCCAGTATGCAAAGCACCAATGCTGCAATAGGTGATGCAAACCAGTTAACAAAAACAGATGCTACACCGCAGGCAACAGTAAATGGAATAAAGCCCATAAAGCCCTGTCTGTGAAGTGTAAATTCTTCAATTTTTGTTTTGTCGCAATAGTTTTTCATATCCTTCTGCATCCACTGCTGAGCACGGAGCTCTTCAGGTGAGCCGGGCTTACGGGGACCGATTTTTTTACAAACCTTTGTAATACCCCTTACAGCATATTGCGTATTCTTTTCAATATCAATATTGGATGAATACTCATTAGCAATCTTCATAATATGCTCCTCCAAAAAATAAAAATAATACCTTATTTAGTTTAACATATCAAACAGGTAAATGCAACCAAATTTATTCATAAAATAAGCCCTCCTTTTGCAAGGAAGGCAAATTGTTTAGGATAAATGATGAATGAAAAGTCCCGAAAGGAGCTTTGGCTCAAACCAGGTTGACTTTGGAGGCATAATAAGCCCTGCATCGGCAATTGCCATTAAATCATCAACGGTTGTAGGGTACATCGCAAATGCAAGCTGCATATCGCTGTCTGCCCTTTTTTCAAGCTCGGCAAGTCCCCTGATGCCGCCGATAAAATCAATTCTGTCATCGGTTTTAGGATTTTTGATACCAAGAACAGCGTCAAGAAGATAATTCTGAAGAATTGAAACATCAAGTCTTTCAACAGGGTCATCCTCATTAATAATATCCGCCTTGGCCCTGAGCAGATACCACTGCTTGTTGAGGTACATACCGAAGGTGTGTTTGTCAGATGGTTTGCATCTGCCTTCAGTCTTTTCAACCTCAAAGAATTTTGAAACTGCAGTTATAAACTCATTTTCGTCAAGTCCGTTCAGGTCCTTTACAACTCTGTTATAGTCCATAATTTCAAGCTCTTCATCGGGGAAAGCAACCGCTAAAAAGTAGTTGAACTCCTCATCACCTGTATAATCGGGATTCGCCTTTCTGCGCATTTCACCGACTCTGACAGCGGATGCACATCTGTGATGACCATCGGCAATATACATTGCAGGCACTGTATCAAACAGGGCACTGAGCTTTCCGACTGTATCAGCATCATCAACCACCCATACAGTCTGATTAACTCCGTCTGCCGTAAAATCATATGCAGGCTGATTGTTATGAATCCAGTTTTCAACAATGCCGCTGATTTCATCATTTTTTCTGTAGGTTAAAAATATAGGTCCTGTATTTGCATCACAGGTATTAACATGATTAATTCTGTCCTGCTCTTTTTTAGCAAGCGTGTGCTCGTGCTTCTTTATAACATTATTCATATAATCATCAATTGAAGCACAGCCGACAATACCAATCTGACTTCTTCCATTCATAACCTGCTTATAAATATAAAGACAAGGAGCAGAATCCTGAATTAAATCGCCGTTTTTTTCAAGGCTGATTAAGTTTTCTTTCGCCTTTTCATAAACGGCTGTATCGTACAAATCAGTGCCTAAAGGCAAATCAATTTCTGCCTTGTCAATATGTAAAAATGATAAAGGATTGTCCTTAACCATTTCTCTTGCCTCGTCACTGCTCATTACATCATATGGGAGTGCAGGGATAAGCGACTGATTTTTTTCTGCAGGACGAAATGCCCTGAAGCCACGAAATACTGCCATAATTTTAACCTCTTTTAATTATAATAGTTAATTGTTTTTTTCATAAATCATACGCAGACCATCAATAAGAAGATGCCTATCTACGATAATATCATTTTCACAATGCTGAGCAATCACGCCGCCAAGACCGCCTGTCACAATAACAGTTGCCTTTTCACCAAGCTCACGCTCAAATCTTTTAATAAGACCATCAAGCATAGCTGCTGTGCCGTAAACCGTACCGCTTCGCATTGAATCTGTTGTATTTGTACCGATAGCCTTTTCAGGTGCAACAATTTCAATCTGCGGAAGCTGTGCTGTTGACGAAGCAAGAGCATTCAGTGCTGTTTTAACTCCGCACAAAATCGCTCCGCCAAGAAAGCCGCCGTTCTTATCAATAACAGATACAGTAGTTGCAGTACCCAAATCAAATAAAATCTGCGGACAAGGATATTTCGCAATACTTGCCACAGCACCCACAACCATATCCGCACCAAGCTCGGCAGGATTATTTATTTTAATATTAAGTCCTGTTTTTACACCGGGGCCGACAACAATAGGCTTTTTGCCTGTAATCAGCATAAGGGCTTTTGATATAGTTCTGTTAAGCGGCGGAACAACTGAGGATAACACGCTGCCTTCAATACTTTTTTCATCAATATTGCATATTTCAAAAATACTGTGCAATTTAATTGCATATTCCTCAGCAGAATCGTCAGCCGATGTTGATAAACGGCATTCATTAACCAACTCACTGCCGTTTAAAAAGCCTAAAACAATATTTGTATTCCCTACATCTACTGCAAGTATCATAATTATTTATTTTCCTTTCTGCCAAGTCTTACAAGCTTGACAATTGTAGGTCCTAAAATCAGATTAATACCAAGCTCAAACAGGAAATTAAAGCCCACAAGACCTGTTATCATATACACAAATACATTTGTGCCTGCTGCCCATTCTTTAAGCGTGTCAAGGAAGAATATGCTGCAGCCTGCCAGGAAAACACCTGTATTGACAAACGGGCATACAATTGCAGCAGTAATTGTTGCTGCAATCTTGTTCTTGTTTTCAATCGCCTTGTAAACTGCACCTGCTGCCAAGCCTGCAAGCATACCCTTAAGCAAAACGGTAATAACCGTACCGACAGGGTCAATTGCTAAAAACGCAGCCGCATCACCTGATGCAAGCACTGTTACACCAAAGGCAAGACCGAGCCATGCACCTGAAAGCACTCCATATAGTGACGCACCGACTACTATTGGAATAAGCACAAGTGAGATTGAAAACGGTCCGAAGTGAATAGCACTGCCGACGAGCTGAAGCACAACCACAATGGCGGTGAGGAGTCCTACTCCTACAATTTTTTTTGTGTTTTTGTTCATATTAAATTTTCCTTTCTGCTACTGTTCCTGAGTTAAGTGCCAAACACAAAAGCACGTCACTCGGCAAAGGTAATTTTTGCCGCGGATACAATGCTCTCATATTATATTATATTCATATTGGATTGTAA
>VSOH01000168.1 GCA_009774735.1 Clostridiales bacterium | reverse complement strand
CCCACCCCCCACCAACCCCCCCCCCCCCCCATCAGAGAAAAACACACAGATCAAACTTCATCAAATTAAACTATCACGCATATAATGGTGATGCATCATTCCTTGAGGGACCGACAGAAAGAACAGAATCTGTTTTGGCTAAGGTAAATGATTTGCTTATCAGGGAAAATGAAAACGGCGGTGTGCTTGATATTGACACAGAAAAGGTTTTGTCAATCTTATCTCATGCACCGGGTTATATTGATAAGGAAAAGGATATTATTGTCGGCTTACAGACAGATGAGCCTTTAAAACGTGGTGTATCTCCCTTTGCAGGTTTAAGAAATACAGTGCAGGCTTGCCGTGCTTACGGTTATGAGCTTTCAGATAAAATCAAGGATGAGTTTACTTACAGAACAACACACAACACAGGTGTGTTCCGTGCTTATACAGACACAATGAAAAAGGCTCGTCACGCAGGTATTCTTACAGGTCTGCCTGATGCATATGCCCGCGGCAGAATTATCGGTGACTACAGAAGAATAGCGCTTTATGGTATGGATTACCTTATTGAGCAGAAAAAACTTGATAAAAAGAATATGAGTGAGGCAGATGCTTTGACAGAGGATGTTATCCACAATCTTGAGGATTTATCAAAGCAGCTTGACTTTATGAATCAGTTAAAGGGTCTTGCTCTTGATTATGGCTATGATATTTCAAAACCTGCTTCAACTGCTAAGGAGGCTATTCAGTGGCTTTACTTCGGCTATCTTGGTGCAATCAAGGAGCAGAACGGTGCTGCTAATTCAATCGGCAGAATTGCAGAATTTATTGATTGCTATATTGAAAGAGATATTGCTGATGGTGTCCTTGATGAAAAGGGTGCTCAGGAGCTTATTGATGATTTGGTGCTTAAGCTTCGTTTAGTCCGTCATCTCCGTACACCTGAGTACAATGACTTATTTGCAGGCGACCCTGTTTGGGTAACACTTGCTTTGGCAGGCATCACAGGTGAGGGTAAGTCAATGTGCTCAAAGACTTCATTCCGTGTTCTTCAGACTCTCTACAACCTCGGTCCATCAGCCGAGCCAAACATCACTGTTCTTTGGTCAGAGCATCTTCCACAGGGCTTCAAGGACTTCTGTGCACAGGTTTCAATCGACACCGATTCAATTCAGTACGAGAATGACGATGTTATGAGAAAAATGTATGGCGATGACTATGCAATCGCTTGCTGTGTATCCGCTATGAAGGAAGGCAAGCAGATGCAGTTCTTCGGTGCAAGATGTAACCTTGCTAAGGTTCTTCTTATGGCTTTAAACGGCGGTAAGGATGAAATCGGTGCAGAGCAGATTGCCCCTGAAGGTGAAGTGTTTGAAGAGGAAGTGCTTGATTACGATAAGGTGCTTGCTGCATATAAAAAGTATCTTTCTTGGATGGCAAAGCTTTATGTTAACACAATGAACGTAATCCACTATATGCACGATAAATATGCATATGAAAGACTTATGATGTCACTTCACGATACCGATGTTGAAAGACTTATGGCTTTCGGTGTTTCAGGTATGTCTGTTGTTACTGACTCTCTTTCAGCTATTAAGTACGCAAAGGTTACTCCTATTAAGGATGAGCGTGGTGTAATTACCGACTTTAAGGTTGAGGGCGACTTCCCTAAATACGGTAACGATGATGACCGTGTTGACTTCATCGGTAAGTATATTATTGAATTTTTCTATAAAGAGCTTTGCAAAACTCCTGCATACCGCGGAGCTAAGCATACGCTTTCAATTCTTACAATCACATCGAATGTAATGTATGGTAAAAAGACAGGTGCTACACCTGACGGACGTAAGGCAGGCGAGCCGTTTGCTCCGGGTGCAAACCCAATGCACGGTCGTGATGCTGAGGGTGCACTTGCTTCCCTTAACTCAGTTGCAAAACTTGACTATGCTTGCTGTCAGGATGGTATTTCAAATACCTTCTCAATCACTCCCGATACGCTCGGTAAGGATAAGACAGAGCAGATTGAGCACTTAACAACAATGCTCGACGGCTATTTTGCACAGGATGCCCATCACCTTAATGTTAATGTTCTTGACAGGGAAAAGCTCATTGCTGCAATGAATGACCCGACTCTCTATCCATCACTTACAATCCGAGTAAGCGGTTATGCAGTTAACTTCAATAAACTCACTCGTGAAAAGCAGGAAGAGGTTATCTCAAGAACCTTCCATACAGCTATGTAATCTGATTTTAAAACCCATTGAAATCATTGTGTTTCAATGGGTTTCGTGATATTATTATAAAAATGTATATTGTCCAAAATTGCAGAGGCGGATATTATCCGTCCGAATATAAGTGTTTAAAACTATATTATAGGGAGGTGCTTTTATGAAAGCAGATATTCATTCCTTTGAATCAATGGCGGCACTCGACGGTGACGGAATAAGATATGCAGTATTTTTTACAGGCTGTCCGCTCAGATGTGCCTATTGCCATAATCCCGACACTTGGCACAAATCAGGTAATTTGTGGGAAAGCAGTGACCTTGTTAATAAAATAAAACGCTATAAACCGTATTTCATTAAAGGCGGCGGTGTCACCTTTTCAGGCGGTGAGCCTTTGCTTAATGCAGCATTTATTAATGCGTGCGGTGAGCTTTTAAAAGCGCAGGGTATTAATTATGCAATTGATACATCGGGCAGTGTGCCGCTGACTGATGATGTAAAAAGGGCTTTGCTCGGTGCCGATCTTGTTATTCTCGATTTGAAGTTTTATGATGAAAAGGATTACAGTAAATACACTAAGGGTACATTTCAGAACTTTATCGAAATCGGCAAATTCTGCAGTGACAATGGTGTCAGATTGTGGCTAAGAACTGTTATTGTGCCCGGTATCAATGACAATGAAAAAAGTATTGACAGCTATGCCGAATTTGCAAAGCAGTTTAAGTTTGAAAAATATGAGCTGCTTGCCTTCCACACAATGGGATTTTTTAAGTATGAAAATCTTGAAATTGACAATCCGCTTAAGAATACCCCTGCTCTTGAGCATTCAAAGCTTGATGCATTACAGCAGTATCTTAACAATAAACTAAAATAATAAAAATGCCTTGAATTTCCTCAAGGCATTTTTATTATTCTTATAATCAGGCAAATAACAATACACTTCGTTATTTATCTGCGTTCTTCTATTCCTTTATATAAGATTTATCTGTTTCAGAAATTTGCGTATTATCAGATACATAGCGTTCAACCTTCATATGTAAATCATATTTTTCACGTAGCTCAATAATCTTTTCCATCATAGGTGAAGAATGGTGAATATCAAGTGAATTCTGGTCTTTCCAGCAGTCAATTAAAAGAACAGTCTCCTTATCTTCTATTGGGAAAAAGTATTCATATTTGAGGTTGCCGTCTTCGCTGCGAATGTCACTTACAATTCCGCTTAACATCATTTCTTCTGCAAATTTTCGTGCATTCCCATTAACACCACTGTAATATATGTTCACTGTAACAGACATTTGTTTTACCTCCGTAAAATTTAATTTAACTATATTATATTTCAGTTCAGTAGTCTTTCTGTCACTTTTAAATCAGTACAGAATAAATTTAACCGAATCATTTTAAGCATCATAATCAGGCAAATCAACAATAATCGGCTTGTGATTAACGGCAGGAAGGAATTTTTCAAGTATATCATTTGTATTGATTTTTAGGCTTGACGTGTTGACGCAGGGATGACACCCAACAGTTTCACCCTCTGCAACCGGCTTGTCAATCAAAAGCTGAATATGCTTTTCCGTATCATTCATCAGTCCTAAAACTGATACAGCACCGGGCTTTATATTCAGGTATTCCTCCATAAATTCAGCACCTGCAAAGGATAGACGTGAGCAGCCAATCTGTTTTGTAATGTCCTTTGTTTTAAACGGCTTGTCACCCGGCATCATCAGAAGATAAAATTCAGTTTTAGTTCTGTTGCATAAAAATAGATTTTTGCAAATCAGGGTGCCGAGCACCTTGTCAATTTCGCTGCATATTTCCATTGTTTCTGCCGCTTCGTGGTCAACGTGATGGTATTCAATGCCAAGCTTATCAAGCAGGTCATATACTTTTATTTCCTTTTCAAGTCTGTTGTTCAAATCAACAGGTCGTCCCTTTTTCAGTTCCATACTATTCTCCGTTTCGTTAATATAATTTTATTCTATCACATATTCATTTTAATTTAAAGT
>VSOH01000167.1 GCA_009774735.1 Clostridiales bacterium | reverse complement strand
TTTTATATTCGGGGGACAGCAATGGACGAATTTAAAGTTATTGAAATTAAAAGAAGTGTTTTTGAAAATAATGATAAAGAGGCTGACAGAGTAAGAGCAGAGCTGAAAAAGGAAAAAACCTTTCTGCTTAATCTGATGTCATCACCGGGCAGCGGTAAAACCACAACCCTTAAGGCTACAATCGCAAAACTTAAGGATGAATTTAAAATCGGTGTTATGGAGGCTGACATTGACAGCGACGTTGACGCAAAGGCAATTGCTGACACAGGTGTTAAATCCATTCAGCTTCACACAGGGGGAATGTGCCACCTTGATGCAGGTATGACCGAGCAAGGGATTAAAGAATTCGGCACTGCCGACCTCGACCTTGTTGTGCTTGAAAATGTAGGCAACCTTGTATGCCCTGCTGAATTCGACACAGGTGCAAGCAAAAACGCAATGATTTTGTCCGTTCCTGAGGGTGACGATAAGCCGCTGAAATATCCGCTTATGTTCTCAATCTGTGATGTAGTTCTCATCAATAAAATTGATACAAAGAGTGTGTTTGATTTTGATGATGAGGCAGTTATCGAGCGTATTCACAAGCTAAATCCTGACTGTGAAATCTATTTTATTTCAGCTAAAACAGGTGAAGGCGTAGACAACTGGTGCAATTGGCTCAGAAAAGAAATTAAAGAGTGGAATAAATAATGCATGAATTAAGCGTTGTTCTGGAAATCTTTGAATTAGTCGAGGAGATTATGACAGAACAGGATTTAAAAAAGGTTTCAAGCGTATCCGTTCAGGCAGGCGAGCTGTCGGGTATATTGCCCGATTATTTTAAGGAATGCTGGAACGCTGCAAGAATTGGTGGTGCTTTTGAAAACACCAAGCTGATTTTAGACTATATCCCTGCAAGGGGAAAATGCTCCTGCGGCTGTGAATTTGAGCTGATGAAAAACAGCAGAATCTGTCCCGAATGCAAAAGGAGCGATTATGAAATAACTGCAGGCAGAGAATTTTCTGTCATCCAGATTGAAGCCTGTTAAAAAATTTTAAAATAAAAATCCCGAGACAGAACTGACTGTCTTGGGATTTTTTATTCAGGAGGTTATTATTCATTAAAATCGGTAAAAATTTGTTTGGAGCTGTTTTGCGGTGAATACCGAAAATAATCAATATGACGATCTTCAATATAGTATGTAAGCTCCTTCGGTACATCCGCATCACTGAAGGCTTCAACGATAACAAGCTTTATTTTCATTTTTTCAGGTATGACAGATTTGACATAAACTGCCACCTGCTGCCCTACGAATAAATTATTCTGCGGCTCAGCAAGCCCTGCAAGATTTGGTGCAAGCTCAACAAACACGCCGTAATCCTCAATGCTTCTTACCACACCGGTAACCGTTTCACCGGGTGTAAAGTTCTTTGCATTATCCTCCCACGTACCTAAAAGCTCTTTAAGGGAAAAGGTCATTTTTGACGGCTCTTTTTTTCTGAGCACAACCTTAATGCTCTGCCCTTCGCTTAGCCTTTCCTTAGGATGACTTATACGTGACACCGACAGCATATCAATTGGTATCAAGGCATTAACACCTGCACCGATATCAATAAATGCACCGAATTTTTCAAGGTGTGTAACACTGGCATCAATAACATCACCAGGAACAAGTTTGTTGAGATATTCCTCCGTGCATCTGAGCTGAACTGCCTTTCGTGACAGAATGGCTATGCTGTTATCATAAATATCCTTTTCAAATCCAAGAACATTAAAACAGATACGCTTGTTGACCTTTGATATCAGTGCAATGTCCCTGACACTGCCGTCATCAATTCCTATTGCACCCTCAAGCCTTGGTATAATCCCCCTGACCGCACCAAGATCAACGTGAAGATTGTGTTCTCTGTCACAAAGCAAAGCTTTTGACTCTATCACCTCATTGTTAATCATTGCCATTTTCAGCTCATCTACAGAGTCAAAGGTTTTTAATAAATCAGGATTTTTCCCCTCCGGGTAGAATTTCATAACATCACTCACTTTTCTTATGTAATTTATGTATATGAAAATCTTTTGCAAGATATGCAGTTGTAAAATTATAACAGTAGTGATATAATAATTTAGATTAAATAATACTTAATATTATACAATGGTGATATTATGGAATTACAGCTCGGTGACATTGTAATCATGAAAAAACCGCACCCCTGCGGTTCAAAAGAATTTGAAATAACAAGACTCGGTATTGACTACAAGCTGAAATGCTGCACCTGCGGCAGAGAGGTTATGATACCAAGAGTTAAGGCAGAAAAAAATATAAAGGCAGTTAAGGAAAATGAGCAGTAGTAAACCTATCGGCTTTCTGGATTCAGGTATCGGCGGTATCAGTGTAATAAGAAAAGCAGTACGCCTGCTTCCGAACGAGGATTATTTCTTTTTCAGTGACTCAGTCAATAACCCGTATGGCGATAAATGCGATGAAGAAATCATCTCAAGATGTGATGAGCTTACCGACCTTATGGTGAACAAAAAAAGCTGCAAGGCAATTGTTTTAGCCTGCAATACCGCATCTGCAAAAGCTGTCAGCTTTTTAAGAGAAAAATATACCGACACACCGATTATTGCCATTGAGCCTGCTTACAAAATGGTGCACGATTACAACCCTGACGGCTTTACACTTGTAATGGCAACACGGGGAACCCTTGAGAGCGAAAAATTCCACAAGCTTTTTTACACATATTACAACAACACCACCAGCCTGCTTGCCTGTGTAGGGCTTGCCGATTTAATAGAGCAGGAAAAGAAAGAGGAGCTCAGGGAGTACCTCGAAAGAAATCTGCACGACTACAAGGGCAGGGTTTCCAATGTGGTGCTTGGCTGCACCCATTATCCGCTGGCAAAGGCTGAAATTAAAGAGGTATTGGGCGATGTAAATTTCTTTGACGGTGCTGACGGTGTTTCACGCCAATTAAAAAGAGTCTTAACTGAAAAAGATTTACTGAATAACAAAAAAGACAAATTCACCATTGAATTTGTTGATTCATCAGAAACACCCGAACAGCAGGAACAGAAGAAAAAAAGATTTTTTGATTTACTTAGAGAGGATTAATTTATGATAGATAAGCTTAACGAGGTTGAAAAACGATTTGAAGAGGTTAATGAATTAGTATGTAACCCCGATATCGTTTCCGACCAGGAGAAATATACGAAACTGATGAGGGAGCTTAAGCATCTGACTCCCGTTGTTGAAAAATTCAGGGAATACAAAAAAGCACAGGAGGCTTTTGAGGAGTCAAAGCTGATGCTTGACGAGGGCGGAATGGATGCAGATTTTGCCCAGATGGTTAAGGACGAATTTGAGCAGAGCAAGGCTGATATGGAAACAATCAGCGAGGAGCTTAAGGTACTGCTTCTCCCCCGTGACCCTAACGATGACAAAAATGTTATTATCGAAATCCGCGGCGGTGCAGGCGGTGAGGAATCAGCACTGTTTGCAGGCGTGCTTTTCAGAATGTATTCAATGTATGCTGAAGCAAAGGGCTTTAAAACCGAAGTGCTCAATGCAAACGAAACAGGACTTGGCGGATATAAAGAAATCAGCTTTTCCGTTGAAGGTGACGGTGCATATTCAAGATTCAAGTTTGAATCAGGTGTTCACCGTGTTCAGCGTGTGCCTGAAACAGAAAGTCAGGGCAGAATACACACATCAACCACAACAGTTGCTGTTTTGCCTGAGGCTGAGGAGGTTGATTTTGACATTAATCCGAAGGACTTGCAGATAGACACCTTCCGTTCATCAGGTGCAGGCGGTCAGCACATCAACAAGACCTCATCTGCAATCCGCATCACGCATCTGCCGACAGGTACAGTTGTTGAGTGCCAGGATGAGCGCTCACAGCACAAAAACAAGGAAAAGGCACTTAAGGTACTGCGTTCACGTCTTTATGATGCCGAGAAAGCTAAGCACGATGCAGAGATTGCAGGCGAGCGTAAGGCTCAGGTCGGCACAGGTGACAGAAGTGAAAGAATCAGAACCTATAACTACCCGCAGGGCAGAGTATCAGACCACAGAATCGGCTTAACACTTTATAAGTTAGAGCAATTTTTAAACGGTGATCTGGATGAAATGATTGATGCACTCATCACTGCCGACACCGCCGAAAAACTCAAAGCTCAGAGCGAGGAATAAATATGAACACAAAAGAGTTTGTTGAAGATTTTATTAAAAGTGTTAGGTCAAAATTAATCAAATTCTTTTTTGGTATAATAGCTACGTATAGTGCAGCTATGT
>VSOH01000166.1 GCA_009774735.1 Clostridiales bacterium | reverse complement strand
GAATATCCGTTTGATGGCTCATGGGGCTATCAGGTGACAGGATATTTTGCTCCCACATCACGTTATGGTACGCCGGATGATTTAATGTATTTCATTGACTGCTGTCATAAGGCAGATATCGGCGTTATTCTTGATTGGGTGCCGGCTCATTTCCCGAAGGATGCTTATGGTCTTTATGAGTTCGATGGAGAATGCACCTATGAGTATTCAGACCCCCGTAAAGGCGAGCATAAGGAATGGGGAACAAGGGTGTTCGATTACGGCAAGAATGAGGTTAAATCATTCCTTATTTCTTCTGCAATGTACTGGGTCGACAAATTTCATTTTGACGGACTGCGTGTGGATGCTGTTGCATCAATGCTTTATCTTGACTACGGCAGAGAAAACGGTGAATGGATTGCGAATGTAAACGGCGGCAGAGAAAATCTTGAGGCAGTTGAATTTTTCAAGGAGCTTAACTGTGCAATGTTTAAAGAGCACGGCGAGGTTATGATGATAGCGGAGGAGTCAACGGCTTGGCCTATGATAACAATGCCGACGGATATAGGCGGTCTGGGTTTCAATTTCAAATGGAATATGGGCTGGATGAACGATATGCTTCGTTACACTTCAATGGATCCTCTGTTCAGAAAGGGCAATCATAACTGCATTACATTCAGCTTTTTCTATGCCTTCAGTGAAAATTTTGTTCTGCCGATAAGTCATGATGAGGTTGTTCACGGCAAGGCAAGTCTTATTAATAAGATGCCCGGCGACTATGAAATGAAGTTCAGCGGTATCAGGCTGTTCCTTGCTTATATGTTTGCTCACCCCGGCAAAAAGCTTTTGTTTATGGGCAGTGAGTTCGGTCAGTTTATTGAGTGGAATTACAAGCAGGGTCTTGACTGGCTGCTGCTTGATTATGACAAGCATAAAAGGCTGCTGGATTTCACAAGAGAGCTTAATAAATTCTACAAGAAGACTCCTGCACTGTGGCAGGTTGATTATAGCTGGGAGGGATTCCAGTGGATTTCCAGCGAGGACAATGCAAATTCCGTTATTGCATTCAGACGAATTGATAAGTCAGGAAAGGAAATTATTGCAGTGTTCAATTTCACACCGAACTGCTTTGAGGAGTACAGGATAGGCGTTCCTGAAAAGGGCTCGTATAAAACAATCTTTGACACCTCACTTTCAAAATACGGCGGTGAAAAGGTCAGATTATCAGGTACCTATAAATCAAAGGATATTCCCATGAATGGCTATGATGAGAGTATAGGTCTTAAATTAAGCGGACTTTCGGCAATCTATCTTGAAAAGACTGAAGCTAAGAAGTCAGCTGCAAATACAAAAAATACTAAAAAATCAAAGGAGATAAAAAATGGCACAAAAAAATAAGGTTGTTGCAATGCTCTTAGCAGGCGGACAGGGCAGTCGTCTGGGAGTTTTAACCAAAAACATTGCCAAGCCGGCAGTACCATACGGCGGAAATTACAGAATTATTGATTTCCCGCTTTCAAACTGCGTTAACAGCGGTATCTATACAGTGGGTGTGCTGACTCAATATCAGCCGCTTGAATTAAATGATTATCTTGGCAACGGTCAGCCCTGGGATCTTGACAGACAGCATGGCGGTATTCATATTCTGTCACCCTATGAGGCAATCGGCGGTGCAGAGTGGTATAAGGGTACTGCAAATGCAATTTATCAGAACATTAACTTTATTGAAAAGTATGACCCTGAGTATGTTGTAATTCTTTCAGGTGACCATATTTATAAAATGGATTATGCAAAAATGGTTGATTTCCACAAAAAGAATGACGCTGCCTGCACAATTGCAGTGCTTGAGGTTCCGTGGGATGAGGCATCACGCTTTGGTATCCTTGCAACCAAGGATAATGATGAGATTTATGAGTTTGCCGAGAAGCCTGCTGAGCCTAAGAGTAATAAGGCATCAATGGGTGTTTATGTATTTAGCTGGGATAAGCTTAAAAAGTACTTGATTCAGGATGAAAATACTGAGGGCTCATCAAATGACTTTGGTAAAAATATCATCCCGTCAATGCTTGACGCAGGTGAGCGCATGTTTGCTTACCCATTTAAGGGCTACTGGAAGGATGTAGGCACAATTGATTCTCTTTGGGAGGCTAATCTTGATATTATCAACCCGAATGTTGATCTTGATTTGAGCGATACAAGCTGGAGAATTTATTCAAGAAATCCGCTTGCTCCGCCTCACTACATCGGCAAAAATGCTGTTGTCGAAAATTCATCAATCAGCGAGGGCTGTGAGATTGAGGGCAATGTTGACTACAGTGTTATCTCCTCAAATGTTACAATTGAAGAGGAGGCTGATGTAAGATACAGTGTTATTATGCCGGGCGCTACTGTTAAAAAGGGTGCTAAGGTTTATTATTCAATCGTTGCCGAAAATGCAGTGATTGAGGAGGATGCAAAAATCGGTGAAATTCCCGAGATGCTTGAAAAGCCTGAGGACTGGGGCATTCCTGTTATCGGTGCCGGTGCAAAGATTACAAAGGGGCAGTATGTTGCTCCCGGGGTAATGATTAAATCAGGAGAGGAGGTTTGATTGTAATGAACGGTAAAAGAGTATTAGGTATTGTATTTGCAAATATTCACGAGGAGGCGCTTGACAGCCTTACTGCTATGAGAACTATGGGTTCGGTCCCATTCTGTTCACGCTATCGTCTGATTGACTTCCCGCTTTCAAATATGGTTGACAGCGGTGTTGCAAAAATCGGTGTTGTTACAAACGCAAACTTCCAGTCACTTATGGACCATGTGGGCACGGGCAAGCCCTGGGATTTGAACAGAAAGAACGATGGGTTGTATCTTCTTCCTCCGTTTTCACTGGGCAGTGCAAAAATGTGGGGCAACAGAATTGATGCTATCTACGGCAATATGGGCTTTTTAAATCAGTCAAACCAGACCTATGTTTTAATGAGCGACTGTAATCACATTCTGTCAACAGATTACAATGATTTATTTAATGTGCATGAGGAAAGCGGTGCTGACATCACAATCCTTGGTGTTAAGGGCAAAATGCCTAAGAGCATTGGCTCTGTGCTTTGCTTTGATAAGGTTGAAGCTGACGGCAGAATTACGGAAATGAGCCTTGACAAGGATACAGATGGGGATGTTTTCTACTCCTGCAATGTTATGATTATGAAAAAGTATCTGCTTGAAACACTTGTAACGGCTGCGCATTCAAAAAATGAAATTTCTTATCAGAGAAATATTATTATGTCTAATGTTGATAAGCTGAAAATTCATGCTTATGATGCAACTGACAGCTTTGTCGGAACAATTGATTCGGTTCAGAGCTATTATGATATTTCAATGTCAATCCTTGAAAAGGAGAACAGGAAAAAACTCTTTAAGCACACAATTTCAACCAAGGAGCGTGACGATATGCCTGCAATCTATGGTGTTGAATCATCGCTGAAAAACAGCCTTGTTGCAGACGGCTGTATCATTGAGGGGCAGGTTGAAAACTGTATTATCTTCAAGGGTGTTAAAATCGGCAAGGGTGCTGTTGTTAAAAATTCAATTCTTATGCAGGATACAGTTATCGGCGAAAATTCAAAAATCACCTGTGTTATTGCAGATAAAAATGTTAATATTAAAAGCGGTGTTGAATTATCAGGTGCTGATACTTTCCCTATTTGCCTGTCAAAGGATACAAGGATTTAGGAGGTTTATAGAGAATGAAAGTATTATACGTTGCATCTGAAGCACTTCCATTTATGGCTTCAGGTGGTTTGGGAGATGTTGCAGGCTCATTGCCTGTTGCACTGAGAAAAAGACTCATCGGCTGCCGTGTTGTTATGCCCCTTTATGACAGCATTAAGCAGGAATATAAGGATAAAATGAAATTTATCACATCAATTTCTGTTCCTGTTTCCTGGCGCAGACAGTACTGCGGTGTGTTTGAGGCGAAAGCAAATGGTGTTATCTATTATTTCCTTGATAATCAGTATTACTTTAAGCGTGATGGTATCTATGGTCACTATGATGATGCAGAGCGTTTTGCATTCTTTGCAAGGGCAGTGCTTGAAATCATTCCTGTTATCGATTGGAAACCTGATATCATTCACTGTAACGACTGGCAGAGTGCGTTGACTCCGCTTTATTACAGCTGCTATTATGCGAACAGAATGGGTTTTGAAAATATCAAAACCGTTTTCACAATTCATAATATTCAGTATCAGGGTAAATACGGCGACGAACTTCTCAATGATGTTCTCGGTATTGCACCTGTCTCGTATACACAGCTCCGAGCCCACGAGCCCGGA
>VSOH01000165.1 GCA_009774735.1 Clostridiales bacterium | reverse complement strand
TCTTAGGATCTTCCTTCATCTGAGCAGCAAGGATACCCTGCTCATGCTCAACAACCTCAGCAGGAACTGAAGCCTCATCAAGGTAGCTTGGGTTCATAGCAGCAATCTGCATTGCAACATTCTTACCCATAGCCTCGAACTCAGCAGTAGCAGCCTTTGACTCATCAGCAACATCAAAGCCAATCATAACGCCAACTGAACCGCCACCGTGAATATAAGTTGAAACAACGCCATCCATTCTCTCAAAACGACGAACCTTCATATTCTCACCGATAGCAAGAACAAGGTCATTAAGAGTTTCTGTAACAGTTCTGCCTGTGCCGTCAAATTCAGAAGCACAGAGAGCTTCAACATCGGCAGGATTTGCAGCAATAATTGTCTTTGCTACGCCTGTAACGAAGTCCATAAACTTTTCATTCTTAGCCACGAAGTCTGTTTCTGAGTTAACCTCAACAACAACACCCTTCTTAGCATCTGCATCGTAATATGGAAGAACCACACCCTCTGCAGCAATTCTTGTTGCCTTTTTCTGAGCAGCAGCAAGACCTCTCTCACGAAGGAAGTCAACAGCCTTATCCATATCGCCGTCTGCTTCTGTAAGAGCTTTTTTACATTCCATCATACCAACGCCGGTCTTCTCACGAAGAGCCTTTACGTCCTGAGCTGTAAATGCCATTTATTTTACCCTCCTATGAGTTAATATTTAATTATTCAGCAGCTTCCTCTGCAGCCTCTGCCTCAGTTTCCTCTGCTGTGTCTTTACCGTCACGACCCTCGATAACAGCATCAGCCATTGCACCTGCAATAAGCTTAACTGCACGGATAGCATCGTCATTACCAGGGATAACATAGTCGATTTCGTCCGGATCACAGTTTGTATCAACAATAGCTACGATTGGAAGACCAAGCTTGGTAGCCTCTGATACAGCGATTCTTTCCTTGCGCGGGTCAACAATGAACATTGCGTTAGGAATCTTCTTCATCTCTGTGATACCGCCAAGGTATTTCTCAAGCTTTTCAATTTCAAGCTCAAGACCAACAACCTCTTTCTTAGGAAGAAGGTCAAAAGTACCGTCCTCTCTCATAGCCTTAAGCTGAGCAAGACGAGCAACTCTGCCGCGGATTGTTTTGAAGTTTGTAAGCATACCGCCAAGCCATCTTGCGTTAACATAAGGCATTGCACAACGCTCAGCCTCTTCCTTAACAGAATCCTGAGCCTGCTTCTTTGTACCAACGAAGATGATTGAACCGCCGTCTGCTGCTAAATCACGAACGAACATATAAGCCTCATCAAGCTTCTTAACTGTTTTCTGAAGGTCGATGATGTAGATGCCGTTACGCTCTGTGAAGATGTACTCTGCCATTTTAGGGTTCCATCTTCTTGTCTGGTGACCGAAGTGAACACCAGCTTCTAAAAGTTGTTTCATTGAAACTACGTTTGCCATAATAATTTCCTCCTTTAAGGTTAATCCTCCACAGCAAGCTTGGCAGGAGCCACATTTATAACCTTTGGCTCAGCCTGACTGTGTGCGTATTCGCGTTCATTTTCACGAATGCGTTAGCATTATAACAAAAAAGGCTTGAAAAATCAAGCCTTTTTGCGGAATTATTTTACAAATATAAATACATTTTATTAAATCGTTACCTACTCAAAATATAAGTTAAAACATTCAATGCCAAAGCTGCAACTGAAGTAAATACAATAACACATTTGTAAAATTTATGAATACTATGGTTTTCGCTTTTCTTCTTCAATATTCGTCTGATAATTAAACAAATAAACGTGCCTGTAAAAATCAGTAATACAAGTATCAGCTCAATTAACGAGTTCAAATAGTCATTTTCAAGATTACTTGCAAAAATAAATGCACAAGCGAGTACTGTTCCAAGCATTGAAATAAAAGAACTGAAGGCAGCCTTGTTGGAACGATACTCATATCTTTTTATTTCTCTTTCGGTTTTTCCTGTTGTATTTTTTGATTTTGTTTCATCCAGATAAAAAACGAATATGGTCAACAACCAAATACAGGTTACGAGTATTGAAAACCAGAAACATACTAAAGAAATCATATCAACTCATGAAATTCTTATTTAATATAGAGCTTCATAACCTGCTGTTGGGCTTTGATTTCAAGCGTATCATCAAGGGGTGCAAGGTCTGCTTTGCCGTACTTATTTTCAACTGCTTTGGCAATAAGCAAATCCGCAAGCTGTGAATTTTTCGGCAAAACGGGACCATGTGAATATGTGCCGAAGGTATTTTTATAACGGACACCCTCGGTGCCGTCCTCACCGTTATTGCCATAGCCTTTAATCATTTTTCCAAGGGGCTCAACATTTTTACCAAGATAGGTTCTGCCGCTGTGGTTTTCAAAGCCTACAACCTCAATACCTTCTTTCGTTTTGAAAGCGTAGTTGCCTATCATTCGTTCTTCCTTACCCTCGGTATAAAAATCAAGAGCACCCATATACTCAAGCATTTTGCCGTCATAGGTTTTATAGTATTTACCGAGCATCTGATAGCCGCCGCAGATTGCAAGGAATACCTTTGAATTTTCAATAGCTCTCTTTATTTCAATATCCTTGCCTTTTTTAAGATCATCCAGCAGAACATCCTGTTCAAAATCCTGACCGCCGCCTACAAAAAGGATGTCGTAGTCATCGGAATTGAAGGACTTGCCCATTGTAATCTGATCTGTAACAACATCAATATTTCTTGCTTTCATTCGCTCAGTCAAAGCGATTATATTACCCCTGTCACCATAAAGATTAAGCATATCGGGATAGAGGTGTGCAATTCTTATTATCATTCCCAAAAATCCTTACCTCCCAATCTTTTCGCAATAGTGGGTCGCATTGTCATCATTGAGGTGTATGTGGGCACGATGTAGACATCTCTTCCCTGCTGCGAAGCTATATCAACAAGTCTGTCATAATCTTCGTTTTCAATAACCTTTATTTCACGGCTGCCGACACCCTCATACTTAACACGGATTGCCATATCATAGCAGCGCTTTCCCGCCACATATATTTCTTTAACATTTTCTTTATCGAATATGCCTGCAAAGTCAACATCCCATATCCAGCTTATATCCCGTCCGTCGGCTGCATTATCGTTAAGTGACAGAATCATTGTGAAATCGTCTTCAATTGATTTCAGGAAATTCATTGTCTGGCTGAAGCCGGCAGGATTTTTAACAAGAATAACATTAATCTTATTATCGCCGCAGTCAAACTGCTCCATTCTGCCGAAAGCACCGTTAAAACCTTCAAGTGCTTTAATGATCGTTTTATCGTCAATACCAAAAGCTGAAAGAGCAGAAGCACAGCCTATCGCATTGTAAACATTATAAGCACCACCGATATTGACCTTAACAATGTACTCACTGCTGTTAAAGGAAGCTACCACAACAGAATGATTCTGCTTAAGCTCTGCAACTGAAGTCACGGCAAAATCAGGGTCAGGTCGGCTGTAACCGCAGTGACGACATTTGAAACCGCCAAGATGTCCATAGGTATGGTAGGTATAATCATATTCATTTTTACAGAAAATACAGTATTTAGCATCACTGATTTCGGGTGCTTTGGCATTGCTGTCAAATGGCACATTCACACCGAAGGTAACAATTTTATTCGGTATCTCCTTGCTCATCGAATAGGTCAGTGAGCAGTCAGCATCAAGGCAGACAACCGCATTCGGAAGATTTTTAACAGACTCCTTGATTGCATTGAGTGTATGTGTAACCTCTCCGTATCTGTCAAGCTGGTCACGGAAAACATTCGTAACAAGCACAACATCGGCACGGATATATCGTGAAACCTCTCTGAATGCATTTTCATCACACTCAACAATGGCATACTCATACTTCCTTTTGCCCATAATTGTTGAATTCATAATAAATGATGATGTGATACCTGTTATTAAATTCGCACCCGATTTATTAATAAAATATGTTTTGCCTGCTGCTTTGAGTCCCTCCTCAATAATCCTGCAAGAGGTTGTTTTGCCGTTCGTGCCTGTAACGATAATAACCTTAACATCCTTTGATAAGTCCGTTAACACATTCCTTTTAACCTTGAGTGCAACCCTGCCCGGTAAGGTTGTTGCACCTCTGCCCAGCTTCTGCAGAACAAAATGAACAAATCTGCAGACAAGACAGCACAAAAATACTTTCACTTAATCACTCCTAAATTTTAAGCAAGGGATAATCAAACCCAACAGCCTACAACAATCAGTTGTTCGACTATCACTAGCTTTTATGTTTTCATTTTAAACCACTGAACTTTTTAAGTCAATAATAA
>VSOH01000164.1 GCA_009774735.1 Clostridiales bacterium | reverse complement strand
ATTAAACCCTCCTGATGTCTATTTTACATCAAGAGGGTTCTTTTTTCTATTGTCCATTTTTTACGGACTTGTTCAAACAAATCATCGGGTATTTTATGTTACATCATATCTGCTAAAATATCACTGAATTCTGTTGGGTTTTCAAGATCAAGTCCTGCAATAAGTCTTGCGGATGAATAGAGCAGAGCAACATATTTTTTTAACTGCTCGTTATCAGCCTTTTCAAGCTTTTCGGCAACAGGATGATTTGAGTTGATTTCAAGAACCAACTGTGCCTTAACACCCTGACCGCCGTTCGGCATCTGATTAAGCACTTTTTCCATTTCGAGGGAAACATAACCCTCTGCTGAAAGTGAAACAGGGTGACTGCCAAGCTTGTTTGAGAATTTAACGGATGAAACCTTGTCACCAAGTGCTTCCTTCATTCTTTCAAGCAAATCCTTTGCATCCTCATTCTTTTTATTGATTGCTTCTTTTTCAGCATCGGTTGAAAGGTCAAGGTCATCCTTGCAGATGTTTGCAAAATGCTTGCCGTCATATTCCATCAGCATCTGGATTGCAAATTCATCCACCTCATCTGTGAAATAAAGAACCTCATAGCCCTTTTCTTTAACGGCATCAAGCTGTGGGAGAAGTGCAATCTTTTCGGCACTTTCACCGCAGGCGTAGTAAATGCTTTCCTGTGAATCAGCCATTCTGCCTACATATTCTTTAAGTGTTGCATAGCCGTCGCCGTTGGAGGTTTCAAACATAAGGAAATCCTTAAGTCCGTCCTTTTCCATACCGTAGTTTGCGTATACACCATATTTCAACTGTAACCCAAAGGTTTTAAAGAACTTGTTGTATTTTTCTCTGTCATTGTTGAGCATTTTCTTAAGCTCATTTTTAAGCTTTTTGTCAATTGCTTTAGCAATGATTTTGAGTTGATGGTCGTGCTGCAGCATTTCGCGGCTGATGTTAAGGCTTAAATCCGCACTGTCAACAAGGCCCTTAACGAAGCTGAAATAATCAGGGAGCAAATCACTGCATTTGTCCATTATAAGCACACCGTTTGAATAAAGCTGCAAGCCCTTTTCGTATTCCTTTGAATAGAAATCATACGGCGGGTTTTCCGGGATGAACATCAGTGCATCAAAGGTTGCCTGTCCCTCGGTCTTTGAATGGATAACAAGCTGCGGATCGGTGTAATCCATAAATTTCTCTTTGTAAAAAGCGTTGTAATCCTCTGCTTTGATTTCGCTTTTTGACTTTCTCCACAGCGGCACCATTGAATTGAGTGTTTCAACTGCAATTTCAGTGATGTACTCGCCTTCTTTTTCAGGGTCTGGCACCTGACGGCTCATTTCCATCTGAATTGGGTAGCGGATATAGTCACTGTATTTTTTTACAAGCTCATCAATTTTATACTGCTCAAGATAAGCACTGTAGCTCTCGGTCTCGTTATCCTCTTTGATGTAAAGGGTAATAACTGTTCCGGCATCCTCTTTTTCACATTCTTCGATTGTGTAGCCGTCTGCCCCTGCGGATACCCACTTGTTTGCAGTGCTTTCACCGAATGCCTTTGACACAACCTCAACCTTGTCTGCAACCATAAAAGAGGAGTAGAAACCTACACCGAACTGACCGATTACTGAAATATCCTGTGCGCTTTCATTATCAGCATTTTCCTTTTTAAAATTGAGAGAACCGCTTTTTGCAATTGTACCGAGGTTGTTTTCCAGCTCCTCGGCTGTCATACCGATACCATTATCGGTGAGGGTGAGTGTTCTGTTATCTTTATCAATATCAATTGTAATTTTAAAATCATCACGTGCAAGCTTAACGCTGTCGTCGGTCAGTGATTTGAAATACAGCTTATCAATCGCATCGCTGGCGTTTGAAATAAGCTCACGAAGAAAAATTTCCTTGTGCGTGTAAATTGAATTAATCATCATATCGAGGAGCTTTTTAGACTCTGCTTTGAATTGCTTTTTTCTCATATTTATCATTTCCTTTCCAGCAATTAGCACTCTTTATCTTTGAGTGCTAATTCTAATTATAGTCTTTATTTTCCAAAAGTCAAGGCATAGTTAAAAAATATTTGACATTTGTCCAAATATGAAATAATATAATAATTAGAAATATTTGTTAAGGGGTGGATTTTTATGGCAACAAAAACGAAAACAAAAGGTAAAAAGGCACTGAAGGTATTGGTGATTATTGCTGCGGTCATTGCGGTAATAGCAATTTTAATGACGGTGTCAGGCAAGCATAAATCAGACCCGTCGCTGGTTAAACAGTATGATACACAAAATCCTTATATTTTGGCTGAAACAGATATATCTGCCCATAGAAGCGGCGGAGGTATCGCACCCGAGGAGTCATTGATGGCATTCAAAAATTGTGCTGAAAATGACAGCTTCAATATTGATGTTTTTGAATTTGATTTACATATCACCAAAGATGATGTTTTGGTTTTGTTGCATGATGATACCCTTGACAGAACGTCAAATGTTGAAGAGGTTTTCGGTGAAACGGATGTCAGACCTGAAACGAAAACCTATGAGGAGCTAAGACAGCTCAACATCGGTGCAAAATTTGTTGACCCTGACGGCAAAATGCCCTTTGCGGATATGAGCGAGCCTACGGATGATTTAAGAATTCTGAGAGTTGAGGATGTTCTCGATTACTTAAACTCAAAGGGCGATTATAAATATATTATTGAAATAAAAAACAGTGATGACCTTGGCAGAAAGGGTGTTGATATTCTTTATCAGATTCTTGTTGAGAAAAATCTGCTTGACAGAGTTATTTTCGGTACCTTCCATGCAGAGGTCAGTGAGTATGTTGATGAAAATTATCCCGATATGGCAAGAAGTACAGGTATAAGCGAGGTGCTCAAGTTCTATTTTGCAGCAATCACAAACAGTAAGAGTTATGAGCCGCCCTGTAATGTTCTGCAGATTCCTTACGGTGCACCATATAATACATTTGGTCTGAATACGGGAACAGCACAGGTTATCAACTATGCACACGAGCACGATATGGCTGTGCAGTACTGGACAATTAATGATGAAGAGGATATGGAGTACTTAATCAGCATAGGTGCTGACTGTATTATGAGTGACTATCCCGATGTGCTTTATGATGTAAAAAATAAATAATGTAAAAATACTAATCCCCTTGCAGATATTTACCTGCAAGGGGATTAGTATAATCTATTGGGTTTTTATTCGGGCAATCAATTCAATGGTGATGTTTCCTTTTGTTCATTGATTCTTACAGTTTCCTTATTTAATTTCATTATCGGAATCATAAGACCGGGCATACCTGTGTAGCCTGTGACTGTGTGAACAATCTGTCTTACAAACGGGAATAGCTGGTCAAAGGAACCTGTATGGATGTCAGGCTTCTCGTCCTCTGCACCATAATTGAATTCAGCCACCATTTCAATTTTAATTTCAAACGGATTGAGGTCGGCATCGGCAACTCTCAGTTCCATAATGCCGATGCAGGTTTTGTTGTCATCAAGATAATTTACGTTATATTTAAGCTGATTTTGCAGTTTAAGCTGTGTTCCGGGCTTTACCTTATTTTCAATTTCAAGCTTATTAACCTTATAACCCTTTAATTCAATCATTTCAGTTCTCCTTAACATTTTCAAATTTGAAGTCGTCAACACTTGGGTCAACTGCGTGACCGTCAAAGCGGATGAGTGAAAGATTTTCAACATTCTCGGCATCAATTGCATGCTTATAGCTGTCGCAGAGTTTGCCCCAGCGTGTTTTGGTTTTTTCAATTGTAACATTCTTTGCCCAGCGGATAAAGAATGCAGAATTGTCAAAGCTTTCAACACCATAGTCGAGGCAGGGGCGCAGGTCATAAAGACCACACTGCCATTTGCTCGTTTTCGTCAGCTCAACACGGCAGTTTTCAAAGGTGATATCCTCAATGATATTATCCGCATTGCCGTGGATTAACACACCGTTTTCACCCTTTGTTGTTACATTGAAGAAACGGATATTTTTAATGCTTCCGCTTTTGGTGTTTTCATCACGATTGAAGGTGGTAATAACAATCGGCTCGGCAGTGCCCCACCAGTCAGGGCAGAAACGGCGTGTTTCTATAATAATGTTCTGATAGGTAACATTTTCAACATTGCCGCCGTCACGAATCTGGATTGAAAGTCCTCTGTTTGATTTGCTGATTACACAGTTTGAAACAATAACATTTCTGAAATCACCTACACCCTCAGTGCCGATTTTGATAGCGGCAGAGGTAGAAATCAGTGTACAACCGTCAATAACTATATTCTCACAAGGAC
>VSOH01000163.1 GCA_009774735.1 Clostridiales bacterium | reverse complement strand
ACATCAGCATGTTTTTCATTAATCTTAAAAATTTAACCCTAAATCCTTTCCGGATTTAGGGTTTTTCTACAGGCTGAGCACATCTCGTTTGAGATGTGCTTTTGTGATTTCTTTTTTATGAAACGGATTAAGCTGCTGCTTCCTCGCCGTCCTTCTTCTTTTCCTTGAGAAGAACGAACTTTTCCATCGGGAAGAGAACAACCATCTGAACAAAGCCTGCTGCAAGACCTGCAATTGTTCTTGCAAGAGCATTGAGCCATGCCCAAGGAGCTTTTGCAATAATACCAACGAGCCAGCCCTGGAACCATGTTGAGAACAGGATAAGAGCAATCATAAGTACAATGTAAATTGCGAAATTGTACCATGGTGCATCTGACTTGAAGGTTGTCTTTTTGTTCTGATAGAAGCCGTAGATGTTAGCAATCAGGTTTGAAAGGAAGAACGGGAGAAGATAACCCCAAGTAACAATACCGCCAACAACTACACCATTTTCAATAGTTCCGCCGATAACATACTTACCAACCTGCTCAACACCCTCAGCTGTAGCTGCATCAAAAATTACGTTTGGAGCAAAGATACCCTGTAAAAATGCAGGAAGTGTTGTTGTAACACGGTCAAAAATAAGAGGTAACACATTAGCCAGCACAAGCTGAATAATGGTTACAAGACCTGAAACAACAAGGAACTTAACAAGCTGCCAAACTGTTTTGATGAATGAGCCCTTTTCCTCTGCGGCGTTATCAAGACCGCCGAGGCTGAACTTTTTCTTTTCGTCTGCCATAAATTTTTCTCCTTCATATGTAAATATTACTTAACCATTATAACAAGTAGTCCGTAACATTGCAAGCTATTTTTTTAAAACAGCAAACCGATAGCAGCAGTACCGCCGATTGCGTGAATAATTGCAATAACAGCCCATACAATCAAAGCAACTATACCCACAACAACTGCAAGAATTAAAACAACAAGCAGAATGAGAATAAGAAGCACAAGAGGACCTTTTTTGCTCTTTTTAACAGTATCCTTGAAATCTGCTTTTTTCTCTGCCTTTGGAGCAGGATTTTCGTCGTCATAAAGCGGATAGAGAGGCAGCACTGCATCACTGTCCTTAAACTCGCTGTTCTTCCAGAGCAGCGGTTCAACAAGACTGCGTACAGATGTTGCACCCTTTAAGAACTTACCAATACTCAGGTGAATTGTATCAAGGAAGCTGTCAATAACATTTAAAATACCACAGGTGAGCTTATACTCTCTTGTTTCCGGACCATATGGCGAATCACCGCAGTAAAGATTCTGCACAAGCTCGAGAATAAAATCAACAACTCTGTTATCCTTAATATCCTCAATATCAGATTTTTTCAAACCGCATTCCTTTTTGCAAAGTCTCCAGATCTTTTTGAAGGTAAGCTTATTAAGGAATTTGCCGATAGGCTTAATCAGCCAACCGAGCTTTTTAACCTTTTCGCCCGGGATTGAAAAGGCAGGGGTCATATCTGCAAGCACATCAATATCATTGCCCATTGCCCAGATGACCTTTGCAATCATACCAAAGAAAAAGCCTTTCATATATTCAGGGAAGGATTTTCCGTCAGTATCCAGACCCTCAACATTGTCAACAAAAACAGTATCAACATCGACCTTTGCATTTTTCGGGTCAAAAATAACATTACGCATTACAGGCGGACAGCCGATAAGTGCACCGCAGGCAATATCATAAAAACGATTGCCCTTTTCTGTTGTAATATAGCTGATATTATGCACATGGGTGTGACCTGTAAGCATAACCTGCAGACCTGCATCTGCGAAAATTTCTCTTGTGACTTCGTGATTTCTCTGCATATCACCCTTACCGATGATAGAATAGAACGGTGACGGTGAAATCATAGGATGGTGTGTCATTGCAATAACAAACTGGTCATTAGCCTTGGCATCCTCAAGCTGCTCCATAATCCATTTCATACAGTCATCACTGTAGCCTGAACCGCGTTCACCCTCAGGCTTATAGTTGGTATCATCATTCAAAGCAAACAGACGATAGCCGGGTGCAAGCTGAATAACGTAGCTGAGTGAATGAGGATGGGTTGAAATTGCCTCGTTCGGACCGAACTCATAATACATATCCCACAAATCGTGTCTTTCCTCAACAGCAGGAACTTCAATCTGCTCATCACCGACAAAGCCCTTTGAAACACCGCCCGGACGGAAATCGTGTGTAGCAGTAATGACATAAACACGCTTGCCTCTTTTTTTCAAATCCCGAAGCATTTCAATAAATTCCTCGTGAGATGTCAGCTCACCGTTGCGTGTTGTGTCACCTGACAAAACAACAATATCCGTTGATGTATCCTCACAAAGCATATCAAAGGCTCTTTTTAATACAAGGTCGCTGTCCTTAACAACCATCTGTGACTTGGACTCATCCTTTTCATAAGCCTTGCCCTGTGTACCGTTTTTTCTTGAGTAATAATGCGTATCGGTTATAAATTGAATTTTAAGCGGCTCATTATTACTTCCGTAAATTTTATCTGCCATATTTTTACCCCTCTTTTATTTCAAGCACACCTGATTTAATATCACCGCTTAAAGTGATTTCAAGCGAGCCTTTATTCCTTTCAGCAAAATCAATTTCTCTTCCGTCAAGATAAACCTTATAATCAAAATTATCACTTAATGTAACAATCAGACTGTACTTATCGTTATCACCAAAATACTTAAAAGAAATTTCAGCACTGTTTTCAGTTGTCTTCTGATAATCTGTCCACAAATCAAAGCCTGTTGTAACTGTCTGCGGTCTGTAATAAGCGTTAGCCCAGATACAGATCGGAGCAGAAAGACCGCCGAAATTATGGAACCAGCCGCCGCGCTTTGTGGCAATGCCGAAACATTCATATGTATTGTATGTGAAATCGGTTTCAGCCTTCCACATATCAAGAGCAGTATTTGCAATATCGAAGGCAAAATCAGTTTCACCGTTATCAAGCATTGTTTTCCAGATATACCACTGGTGGCTCATCCATACATTACCGTTCCAGTAACCGTCATCAAAATAATAGGAAGCTGACATATCAACTGCGGAAACACCTGCACGTGCCCACATTTCATTTGGATTTTTGATATGTTCAAGCAGCCTTGCCTTTCTTTCACCGCTGACTGCACCTGCAACGATCGGATAAACACCGTCCATACCCTTGTTAAAGTTTTCGCCATCCTCAGTGCGCATAATGCCTTTAACATTGCCGTTTTCATCGTATTCGGTATAGCCGAAATATCCGCTTTCCTCATCCCAGGTAAGCTCATTGAGTGCCTTTGCTGAATATTCAATATCGGCATCATAAATCTTAATATCATCATCTCTGCCAAGTGAAGCGGCAACCATTTTCATAATCTTACCTGCTCTGATAATCTGTGCTGTTGACAGACAGGGGCAGGTGTATTTCTGTGATTTTCTGTTCATCATCTCAACCTGTGCAGGATAGTCATCCATACCGCAGTGTGAATACCAATAGTCATATGTAGTTAAAAGACCATTATTGAACTTAGCAATGGTTGATGCGTGATTTCTTCCGCGAAGGAACTCATAATAGATTTTAATCTTATCATAAAGGAATTCAAGCTCTTCCTTATTTTCGGTTCTCTTTAACAGCTCAAGATACTCGACAAACTGCGTAGGCACAAGCGAGCCGTGAAGCAGGAATGCAAAATCCTTATTGCTTTCATCACAAAGGTACATATCAAGTGCATATTGGCATAAGTCATTTGAAAATTCCAGCAAGCCCATACCGATAAAGCCGCTGTCCCATGTATAAAAGCTGTCCCAACGCTTGCCCGGTGCGTGGTGAATCACATTTTCACCATGGCGGTAAACAGGATAAACAACATTGGTCAGAAGCGTAGAACGCAGAATTTCTGTTGAAAGGGTGTACTTTTCACCTGCCCTGTTATATCCATTTGTGCTGATATTCGCTTTAGCTTTATTGTAAATATCCTCATACTCAGCATCGCTCAGCGGCTCAGGCTTATCGTTTGACAAAACGGCATATTCAATATGAGAACTGTTCGGCTCAATAAATATGGATTTAATCAGAGTATTCTGGAAAAAGCCCTCATCACTGTGCTTTCTTTCAAAGGATTTTGAAAAGGTTTCCGCCAAATCATCATATGTATGGTCACCATTTGAAAGACGATTAATCAGTGCATCCTCAAGAGAGCCTGATTCAAGAACACGCTCTCTTGTATGTTCATTATGTGTCAGCACATAGAAAGGAGCCGATACACCGTCATAGCTCAGCTTTGTCAAATGTCCTTTAC
>VSOH01000162.1 GCA_009774735.1 Clostridiales bacterium | reverse complement strand
TTCCTATCCATTGCAAAATCTTATTATTAAATGATATTTTCATTGTTATTAATAAAATAAATAACGAGAAAAACAGCATATAAATCATTTCAATAATTACAGCAGCATGAGAATAAAATCTCGTTACAGCAGTGCCTACTATCACAAATGCTAACACGGCAAAATAATTGAAATTGTTTTTTTTCAAAAAGTTTTCAATATCTTCTTTAAATATTGAGTAAAGCATTCCCAATGGATAACAAAGGATTGTCATATAATACAAATAGCTTTTTTCATTTTGGAATTGGAAAATATGAAAAATAATACAATATATTACAATTATGCCAAGCAGCACAAAACAGGATACTTTATATTCTTTTCTATCTTTAAAAATAATAAATGTAATATATGTAATCAGATAAAGTAATAATATTGTAAAAATATACCAGTTGCTGTTTCCAATCGCTTTCCAGCCAATAAGTGACCAGACAAACTGTGAAACGGTTATCTCTCTGCCAATACATAAATCCATTATCAAAAACAATAAAATAGCTATATCAAATCTGAATAATACCTGCCCTATTCTTGCTACAGGTATTGTTTTAACATAGACAATACCTTTTTTCTTTATGGACTCCATAATTCCATAACCCGAATACAATAGGAACATTGTAACAAGAGCCTGTCTTATAAATCTAAATGGAAATGTAGCATAATTATCTAAGGTTGAGTATTCAATATACCCGCTGAAATGACTGAAAAATACCACCAATGTAAAAATGCCCTTTATAGAGTTAGTTTTTTCAATGGAAAGATAATCATCATGATAGCTCTTCAATCCTTGCGACGGCACTTTCATTTTATAACAACAAACACAAATAAACATCAAAACAAATACAATCATTTTAAACCTTTTTCTAACTCCTTTACTACTGAATTTTCATCAAAAACAACTTAATTAATCTATTAAACGCAGTGCACTTTTTAAATAATCCAATGAGCTGTTTTTCATATTCTTAATTACCTCATCAACCTTATCAAAGTCAATAGGCTTATCAATATCAATTTTGTTATCTGAGGTAATTATTCTTTCACTGAGATTGAATTTGTCAAGCAAATCAGTTGATTTTATACTTATTTTACTGCGAGTGAATGATAAAAATTGCTTTTTGAACAATAGAGAAAACACAACACAATGAAATGAATTGGTCAAAACATACTCTGCATTACGCAGTCTATAAAGAAATTCTGCAGGTCCGTCTGAAGTACAGTCTTCAGAATTAACAGAATAGTTTTTATGAAACTTTGAATAATAGCAAATTTTCAGATTCTTTTCTTTCGCTAATTTATTCGCATATTCAACAATTTCATCATTAATTTCTAAGATATAAACATAAATGAATTTTGCTTTATCAACTTTAACCTCTGCAGCAGATATCATTTTGTCATAGTATTCAGGCTCAACCAAAAACGCAGGATCACAGCATTCATAAACCTTTTTATCAGTTAAGGACTGTAAAAAATCAACACTGCTTTTTTCTCTTACGGAAATAGAGTCAAGATGCCTTAAGGCATCTTTATATAATAAAGATGCGCTTTTCAGTTTTTTATTTACTACTGAATCAATACTCGGAGCATAAGCAATTGCAGTCTGATTTTCGTCAGCAAATTTGAGAAAATGCATATCCGCCCTGAAATTATCAACTTTTTTAGGTGCCCACACAATATCTGAGCCTGTAATAAAAGCAGCATAATTAACAGGTGACTTTTTAATCTCGTCTGCATTCTGATACGTCCTTGACTCATTCAAAAATTCAAATCTGAATGAAGTGAAGCGCAGACTTCTTAATTTATCCGCATTTGTGGGTTGTGAATGTTTAAACTTATCATTAAAATAAAACTTCCACCCACCAAGAGATTTTGCCTTATCCTTTGCAAATTCAAAACGGTTTTTAAAAGGAAAATACGGATTGAGCTTAAAGGTTTCAACTATGTACTCTGCACCGACTATATTTCTTACAACACTTTCCAACACAGCGGCAGCAATTACGGCACCATAGTTTTCAGTATACTGTAAATTAATTATGCCTATATGCTTTTGATTAAAAGTGTCTTCTTCTCTTTGAACTGCAGTTTTTATGGGACAGACTCTCTGACATAAACCGCACGCAACACACAAATCATTATTGATAACAGGATAATTGAACCCCTCATTATCCTGCTGCATAGAAATTGCTGACTTGGGACAAATATTATAGCAAGCCCAACAGCCGCAGCAATCTTTTTTATTTTCAAAAAGAACTATACTCATATTATTTAATAACCTTTGCGATTCTTAATATTTTAAATAGAATACTGTTTATTTTTTGCTTTCTTGTGGGTAAAGGCGGAACAATGTATTGGTCTATAAGCTGCATAAAATTATCGTTTTTATATTCCTGCCAAAAAGCAGCTCTGTTTTTTGGTTCAGGGTAATTCTTTGATAATGCAGGCTGAATACTTTTTGATAAGGGATATTCATTTACAATCAAATCTTTTTTACATTTGTCAAAATACGCTCTGCCTTTGGCTGTGTTAATCATAACTAAAGAAACACCCTTATCATCATCAAAGTCTTTGTCATTATCTTCAATTCTCCAATAGTCCCCTATTGTTATATCTGAAATTCTTTGGGTATTTTTATAATGACAATTAAAGCATGATGGTCTTAATATCAAATGTGAGTAAAAGAGCTTTTTAAATTTATCTGATGATTTTTGCTCCCCATTAATTGTCAATGTTTCAATGTGAGCACGCCATCCGAAATTAGCCTTATCACGAAAATCAACAGCCTCTATACTCTCAACACCTGCCACTGCATTCAGATAATCACTCCATACCATCGGTGACGGAACACCATGGCATAATATATCAATCGTAATCAGCTTAGACAAATCCGTCCTGCTTACTTTTAAAAAATTGACTAAGCCTTCAATCTGACAAGGAGTTCCTGAAAAAAGCACTGTTTTTCCCGAAATCAAATCATTTTTTACATCTTTAAAGCTATCACCGATGTTGCTCTGAATATATTTTGAGCCTCTGAACAAATCACGTTCCGCCTTAGTTTCGGCACGTCTGTGCTCAGCCAAAAAGGAATCATTCAAAGCACAGCCATATACCACTCCGCCGTTATTTAAAACAACATCAGTCACTGCTGTAAAAAATCCACCCGATCGTGAAGCTGCACGTATATCCTCATTATTATGTTTTATACCATACACAATTGTATTCAACGCCATAAATTCGTCTTTCTTCCTGTTAAATATTAAATCATTAATTTTCTAACAAATTCATAATAAAATCAACTACTCTTTTTGATGACATATTATCAGAATATTTATGAGCAAGCTTGAGATTATCATGTCTTTGCTTTTTCAGCAAATCCTGATTTGTTGATACACGCTCAATAAATGAGCACAAATCATTTACATCATACAATTTTTCTCCACCGGATAACATCTTATTGATATCAACGGCAAAGCCTTCCTTCTGATTAAATTCATCAAAATCCTCCCAGCATAAACCTATAGGCTTATCACAAAGCAGATAATCGTAGTATACTGAGGAATAGTCTGTTATTAATGCATCAACACTGCGAAGGAGTTCATAATTAAGAACATTCTTTTTTTCAAGAAAATCATTTGTAATAAATATAATATTACTTAAATCAATCTTATTAAACTTAGATACATCCTGGGAAAAATGAGGTTTTAAAACAAGCAAAACATTACTTTCTCTTGCAAATTCATTAACCTCAACAGCCTTGTTCTCATCATGAATAATCGGAACAGAGCTTGAACTTGTAACAGACTTACCATTAAGACTGTGCTGACGCCAGGTCGGCATCCAATAAATAACTTTGTCAAATGCTCTGTCTTCAAACACACTATGTAAATCAATTTTTTCATTGAACAAATCATCATTACGAGGATAGCCAAGAGTTACATACTGTGCGTTATTTTTCTCAGGCTCCTTTAAATTCTCTTCAAAAACATCAGATAACCTGACAAGATAATCCGTCCACACCGGCGAACCATAGCCATGACTTTTTATGCACTTTAAAGGTGAACCATGAGTAAGATTTATATATATTTGGTCAGCTCTTCTCTTTTTTATATGATGATTACAGATAATCATAACCTTAGCGGTACTGAAAACATATAGTTTATAAATTCTTGTTAAAAGCTTTTTAACAGAATTACCGCAATAAGCATTTAAAACCTTAACATTTTTATTTTCTGTCAATTCTTCACGAATTGCATCATAGTTATCAATTGCTGTTGTATCATGAGAAAATACATTCCAGATAATTTTATAATTCTGATTTACACCT
>VSOH01000161.1 GCA_009774735.1 Clostridiales bacterium | reverse complement strand
TTTCTGATACGCAGATATTATATCAAAATGCTCATCGCCCTCACGGTCATACCTGACAGCACTTTTTTGTGTTAACTGCTGTGCAAGGTCGAGGGTTATTGTTTTTTCGCCGTCAACTGTAAGAGCTGCATAAAAACAATTTTCTACACTGTTGAGGGCTTTTCTCACATCACCGCCGCAGCCGTTGGCAATTTTTTTCAGCACCCCATCCTCCAGATTAAGTGAAATATCATTTTCAACTGACAGAATATTAAATCCTCTTTCAACAGCAGGAATAACATCATCCATTTCAATAGGCTTGAATTCAAATACCGTTGAACGTGATAGTATGGCAGGATATATGTAAAAATAAGGATTTTCGGTAGTCGATGCAATAAGTGTTATTTTACCGTTTTCAATATACTCAAGCAGGCTTTGCTGCTGACGCTTGTTGAAATACTGTATCTCATCAAGATAAAGAAGAATACCGTTTGGTGCAGAAAATGTATCAAGCTCTGCAACAATATCCTTAATGTCCTGAGTAGAAGCATTTGTACCATTAAGCTTTCTAAGACTTTTTTTCGTCGCATTGGCAATGATTGAGGCAACTGTTGTTTTGCCGACACCGCTTGGACCGTAAAATATCAGATTAGGTATTTCACCTGACATTATCAGATTATATAAAGCCTTGCCCTCACCAAGCAAGTGACGCTGACCCACCACATCTTCAAGGCAGTCAGGTCTTATTCTGTCTGCTAAAGGGTTATTCATTCTCTGCCTCCCTTCGTGAATACACACAGCCGCAAAAATTTTGCCTGTACAAGTTATATTCCTTTGATAATTCTATTGACCGCTTATAGCCCTCACGTTTTTTGAAATCTGACGGGAGCCACAATACGCCGTATTCCTCACTCAGCCTTTCACCAATTTCATTAATCTTTTGAGCATTTTTCAGCGGACTGATTGAAAGCGTTGTGCAAAAATAATCATAACCGCCTTTTTGGGCTTCCTGAGCTGTTCTTCTCAAACGCTGTTCATAGCATCTGAAGCAGCGTTCACCACCCTCACGGCAGTCTTCATAACCCTTTGCAATTTTAAAAAACTCATTGCAATCATAGTCGCAGTCGGCAAAGTTTACATCATTCTTAACAGGCATTGATTCAATCAGCCTTATCTGCTCTGCCTTTCTTTTTTCATATTCCTTACGCGGTGAAATATTCGGATTATAATAAAGCACTGAAATTTTAAAATAGTCTGACAGATACTCAATTGTATAGCTTGAGCAGGGTGCACAGCAGCTATGCAGTAAAAGAGAGGGCAAAATGTCCTCTCTCTTATTGCGTTCAATTATATTTTCTAATTTTTTCTGATAGTTGATTTTGTTCATCTGCTTAAATAATGGGTCGGATTAACCTTAGCTCCGTTAAATCTTAATTCAAAATGGCAGTGAGGACCTGTTGAATTACCGGTTGAACCGCTTTTAGCAATCTGCTGACCACGTTTAACACTGTCACCTGCTGACACCAATATTGATGAATTGTGCGCATAAAGTGTAACAACAGAACGACCCTTAGAATCAGTGCCATGATAAATCATTACATAATAGCCGTAGCTGTAATCAAGTCTTTTAACCGTAATTACAATACCATCCTGTGCCGCAACAACAGGAGAACCTGTCGAACACGGGAAATCAATACCGCCGTGATATTTACCCGATGAGTAGTTCGGGAATCCTGCGGAAACACCATAGTAACCCGGAACGGGATATGTCATATTAAGCACAGCATCACTGTTGGAATATACATCGGATTTTCCGCCCTGAATATTATTTGTATTATTACTCGGCTTATCTGACTTAACAGCAGTTGTGACCTCATCAGGTGATTTAATACCTGCAATCAAATCCTGAATTTCCTTTTCAACAGCCTCAACCAAAGCACTGTCCTCATTTCTGAATTCAGTATACTGCTGATTCTGTGCCGTAAGCTTTGCAAGCAGGCTGTCACTTTCAGCCCTGTCGGTTGCAAGTGAAATCTTTTGTGCTGCAATTTCCTCTGAATTGCTTTCAATCTTTTTCTGCTTCGCCACAAGTAAAGCCTTCTGCTCATCATGTTTTGACTTGATATTTGTATATTCCCTGAGCTTTTCATCAAGCCCGTCTTTTTTTGTGACAATTTCTTTTGTTTTGTCGTTAACCTCCTTCAAAAGCTCCGTATCGCTTTTTGAAACAGACTTAATCATTTCATACCTTGTAAAAAAGCTTGACACGTCCTTACAGGTGATAAGTGCAGTCAGAATGTTATAGTCACCGCTTATGTACATTACACGCAGACGCATACAATATGCATCATAAACACTTTGGAATTTATCTTCAAGCTTTTTCAGCTCCGCCTGTGCTTTGTCAACCTGCTCGGAAAGCTCCTTAAGCACCTTTTCGTTTTCTTCAATTTCAGGCTTCAATTTATTAATATCGCCCTGAATCTGCTGATTTTCATTTTCAAGCATTGTCAAACGCTCATTGATATAGCCGATTTTCTGGTCAAGGGTATCAATATACTCCTCTGTAACCTTTGAATCCTTCTCCAATTCGGCTAACTTCTTTTCTGCATCCTTTATATTATTTTCAAGCTCCTTCTGCTGCTTTTCGAGCATAAGCTGCGCTTCGTGCCTTGCCTTTTCATCCATCTCGGTTGTGGATTGCTCCTCGCCTGCAGCAGTTGTTCCCGTTGTGCTTGTGCTGTTTTTGGCACTGTCTGCCGTGGTTTCAGCAGCCAGTGCAATATAAGGAATTGTCGCTGAAAATAGTAAAGTTAATGCCATAACAATAGAAAGCAGTTTGATTTTCAATTGTTATTCCCCTTTCCGTTACGGTAAATAAAGTGCCGGATTGACACAATCGCTATACTTAGCACCCGGTGTTCTCACTTCAAAGTGACAGTGAGGACCCGAAGAATTCCCTGTTGAACCGCTGACAGCAATCTGCTGTCCTTTTTTAACTCTCTGATGCTCTGAAACAAGCCTTTGAGAATTGTGTGCATAAAGTGTATATACACAATTGCCTGACGCATCTCGCTTATCGTGTGCAATTACAATATACCTGCCATAGCTGCAATAGCCGCCTCCATGATAGGAGTTTGAACAGCCGTTACACCTGATATCTGTCGATATAATAACCTCACCGTCCTCAGCAGCAACCACCTTTGAACCGCTGTCACAGGCAAAATCGGCACCGGTATGGTTTGCATAACCCATCCAAGGACAGGTAATTCTTGTCTGACTCGGAACAGGATATGTTAAACTCAGCTTATTTGAACCTGTTGTCGGCTTGGGCTTTTCAGTTGTTGTCGGCTTTGTAGTTGACGTACTATTATTGCCGCCTGTTTCAGGCTTGGAAGTAGTTGTTGTGGTCGTAGTTGTGGTCTGACTTTCCTGCCTTTTTTCCCACTCCAGAGCCGCCTGCTCAATTTCAGCATTGATTGCATTGAGCATTTCCAAATCCTGATTTCTGTACTCGCTGTAGGTTTTTGTATCCCGGTGAAGCTTCAGCAGAAGTCTGTCCGCCTCAGCCTTTTCATCCATATAGGATTTTTCTTTTTCATTATAGCTTACCTGCTGAATTTCAAGAGTCTTAATTGTCTGGTTAAGATTTTCTTTAGTAGCAACCAGATTTTCCTGATTTGCAGACAATGTAACCTTTTTATCCTCAAGACTTGTTTTGGTATTCAGAAGCTCCGTTCCCTCATGCTGCAGGTTTTCGAGGAGCATTTTGTCATATCTTGAAACACGTTTAATCATTTCAAGCCTTGTAAACAATGTTGAAATATCCGTACTTGTAAGAAGCATTTCAAGCATACTGTTGTTTCCGCTGATATAAAGTGCTCTTGCCCTCTGTGCATAATCACTGTAACTGAGATTGAATTCCTCCTGCAGAGTATCCATTTTAGCTGTTAAATCAATTATATCCTGTTCAAGAGTTTTTATTTCTGCCTCATTACTTTTATATTCATTTTCAAGTGCTGTTATCTTTTTCTTTGAGCTTTCAATTGTATTTTTTGAAAGCGACAGTTCCTTTTGCAGATAGCTTATTTTCTGATCAAGGGTATTAATATATTCCTCTGTTTCGGTTGACTGCGCACCAAGAGATGACAGCTTTGCGTTAACCTCTTTAAGCTTCTGCTCCAAATAAGCCTGCTTTTCGGCAGGGGTCATATCATCATAATCCTCACTATATTCATTGCCTGCTGCAAAAATAACACAGTTTGAACCGATTGATGCAAAAATAAAACAGAAGGTCAGCAAAACAGACATAATCTTAACAAATAAACCTGACTGTTTCATCGACCTTCACTTCCTTTAAATTAATTTTAGAATTATTGTATTTTAAGTATATCACATATTATATGTAAGTGAAAGGATTAACCGG
>VSOH01000160.1 GCA_009774735.1 Clostridiales bacterium | reverse complement strand
TTATATGCATGGGAGTGATATTCTGGCTTTCATCGCGCACCGCTGTTGAATCTGCACAGCAGAGCGGCAGTATACTTCAATATTTAATTGAAATATTCGGTGACAATATTTTCACTGATTTTATTGTGAGAAAGCTTGCACACTTTCTGGAATTTACGGGTCTGTGTCTGTTAATGAATATCGCCTTATATCAGACAAGAAAAAGAAAATCTTTTATTTCAGCCACACTGCTCACATCACTTTATGCAGTAACCGACGAGGTACATCAGTTATTTGTTGAAGGAAGAGCCTGCCGTATAACTGACTGGGCTATTGATACCTGCGGCGCAATACTGGGCACAATTGCTTTTGCTGTAATTATGCTGTTAATTTCAAAGGTGTTAAAAAGCAAAAATACCATTGACAGGAAAATTAATTAGTCTATAATATACATTAGTATGTAATTATTAATAATAGTGATAATAAGGAGGTACATAATATGAATGTATTAATTTATGATAACGAAGAACAAATCGGCATTGCAGCCGGCAATTATATGTGCGGTCAGGTCCTTGCAAAGCCCAACTCAGTGCTTGGTCTTGCAACAGGCTCAACACCGCTTAAGCCTTATGGACATATGATTAAGCTTTATGAAAACGGTGCAGTCGATTTCAGCAAGGTAACCACCTTTAATCTTGATGAATACTGCAAGCTTGACGTTCATGACAAAAACTCATATCATCGTTTTATGCACGATAACCTTTTTGATCACCTTAATATTCCTGAGGAAAACATTAATTTCCTTAACGGAAATGCTGAAGACTTAGAACAGGAATGTAAGGCATACGAGGAAAGAATTAAGGCTGCAGGCGGTATTGATATTCAGCTTTTGGGCATCGGCTCAAACGGTCACATTGCATTCAACGAACCAAGCGACAGCTTCCAGCGCTGGAGCCACGTAGTTGCTTTAAAGGAAAGCACAATTCAGGACAACAGCAGATTCTTCAATTCCATTGACGAGGTGCCTACACACGCAGTAACAATGGGTATCGGCTCAATTATGCAGGCAAAAAGAATTCTGATTATCGCCTTGGGCGAAAATAAAGCAAAAGCTATTAAGCAGTTAATTGACGGCAATGTTACACCTCAGTGTCCTGCATCTGTTCTTCAGTTCCACACTGATGTTACACTTATGCTCGACAAGGGTGCAGCATCACTTATATAAGGAGAAATTCAGATGGCAGAAAAAGAAAAGTTTTATATAACAACACCGATTTACTATCCTTCAGGCAATCCCCATATCGGTCACTGCTACACCACTGTTGCCTGTGACTCAATTGCTCGTTTCAGACGTATGCAGGGCAAGGATGTCATCTTTCTTACAGGTACGGACGAGCACGGATTGAAGATTGAACAGAAAGCGAACGATAAGGGCGTTACACCAAAAGAATATGTAGATGAGATTGTAGCTGTCTTCAAGGATTTATGGAGCTATATGAACATCAGCTATGACAGATATATACGCACCACTGACGATTATCATATTGAAACCGTACAGTGGATATTTAAAGAGCTTTATGACAGAGGCTATATCTACAAGGGCAAATATGTAGGAAAATACTGCACGCCCTGTGAAAGCTTCTGGACCGAAAGTCAGCTTGTTGACGGCAAATGCCCCGAATGCGGACGTGACGTTATTGAGGCTGAGGAGGAAGCGTATTTCTTCAAAATGGCACCCTTTGCCGACAGAATTGAAAAGCTTCTGCTTGAAACAGATTATCTGCAGCCAAAATCACGTGCTGTTGAGCTTGTAAACAACTTTATTAAGCCCGGTCTTGAGGATTTGTGTGTTTCAAGAACCACCTTTACCTGGGGTGTTCCTGTTACATTTGATGATAAGCATGTTGTATATGTTTGGGTTGATGCTTTGTCAAACTACATCTCTGCTTTGGGCTATCAAAACAATAAATACAATGAATTTGATAAATTCTGGCCTGCAGATCTTCATATGGTTGCTAAAGATATTATGCGTTTTCACGCCATTATATGGCCTGCAATCCTTATGGCACTTGACCTGCCGCTGCCAAAGCATTTAGCTGTTCACGGCTGGATTACCTTTAACGGTCAGAAGATGAGCAAGTCAATCGGCAATGTGGTTGACCCCAAGGTGCTCGGTGAGCGTTACGGTGCAGATGCTATAAGATACCATATTTTAAGAGAAATGGCTCTTGGTGCTGACAGCTCATTCTCAAACGAAATTATGATTAACAGAATCAACAGTGACCTTGCAAACGATTTGGGCAACCTCGTTTCAAGAACTGTTGCAATGGTTGAAAAGTATTTCGGCGGAGTTATCCCTGCTGAAAAGGAATCTGATGAAATCGACAATGAGTTGATTCAGATGGCAGCCTCACTACGTGACAAGGTTGAAAAATGCATTGACGAAACACAGCTTAATAACGCTCTTGCTGAGATTTTCAAGGTTATATCCCGTGCAAATAAATATATTGACGAAACTACACCTTGGATTTTAGGCAAAGACGAAAGCAAAAAAGCAAGGCTTGCTGCCGTGCTTTATAATCTGCTGGAGGCAACTACACTGCTTTCCTGCTTTATGCCCACAACAATGCCCAAGGTCTGGGAGCAGATTGGTGCAGACGAAGCTTTAATCACATATGAAAATGCTGCAAAATTCGGCGTTCTTCCGCAGGATGTAACGGTTTCAAAGGGTCCTGCTCTCTTCCCGAGAATTGATTTTGATAAAGAAATTGAAGAGCTTAACGCACTGATTACAAAGCAGGCTGAAGCCGCACAGAAGGCTGCGGAAAAAGCTAAGCCTGAAATTGAAGGTCTTGCAGAAATTCAGTTTGATGATTTTGCAAAGGTTGAGCTCAGAGTAGCCGAGATTATCGAATGTGAGCCAATCAAAAAGGCTAAAAAGCTTCTGAAGCTGCAGGTTAATGACGGAACAGACGAGCCAAGACAGATTGTATCAGGCATTGCACCGTGGTATAAGCCCGAGGAGCTAATCGGCAAAAAGGTTGTTATTGTAGCAAACCTTAAGCCTGCAAAGCTTTGCGGTGAAATGAGCAATGGTATGCTCCTCGCAGGCGATGTAAGCGATGACGATGTTCAGGTGCTGTTTGTTGACGGTATGCCTGCAGGTACTAAAATAAGATAAAAAATAAGAGGTAGTTATATGTATCAAAACATATTTGATACACATTCACACTACGACGATGAAAAATTTAACCCTGACCGAGAAATGCTGCTCAGCAATCTTCAAAGTCAGGGTGTTTCTAATGTTGTAAGCTGTGGCTGTGATATTGAAACAACACAATTTAATTTTGATTTGGCACAGAAATATGATTTTATGTATTTTGCCGCCGGATTTCATCCTGAATGTCTTGAAGGCGCAAGCCTTGAGGATTTGGAAATCATCAAAAAATTTGCTCAGAATAAAAAGTGTGTGGCAATCGGTGAAATCGGTCTTGATTATCACTGGATGAGCTCAACAAAAAAGGTGCAGAAGGAATTCTTCACCTCACAGATTGAGCTTGCTGCAGCTCTTGATTTGCCTGTTATTGTGCACGACAGAGAGGCTCACGGCGACACACTGGATATTTTGAAGGCAACAAAGCCTAAGGGTGTGGTACACTGCTTCTCGGGCTCAAAGGAAATGGCACGTGAAATCATTAAGCTTGGTATGTATATTGGTCTGAACGGTGTCGTAACATTTAATAACGCAAGAAAAAGTCTTGAAGTCGTTAGGGACATTCCTCTTGACCGCCTTGTGCTTGAAACTGACTGTCCTTATCTCGCCCCTGTTCCTCACCGTGGCAAAAGAAACGATTCATCACTTATTCCTTTTATTGCTGAAAAGATAGCCACACTGCTTGATATGGATGCACAGGAGCTTTTGAATATCACAAACGAAAATGCTAAAAAATTATACAATTTATAAAGCCCTTGATTTAATAATATCTCTGTGTTATTATACTTTGGTATTTTTATAAAAATTAAAGGAGGAAGCATGAACAGTTTTGCACTTGCAATGTCATTTAATGACGTTATTGAAAAAATTGACGGCTGGGTATGGGGCTGGGTACTTATTGCATTAATCCTTGTTGCAGGGCTCTGGCTTTCTGTACGAACGGGGTTTGTTCAGGTATTTCATCTTGGCAAAGCTCTTAAGTATATGGTAAAAAATGAAAACGAAGGCGAAGGTGAGGTTACTTCCTTCGGTGCACTGTGCACTGCCCTTTCTGCAACAATAGGTACAGGAAATATAGTAGGTGTTGCCACAGCGATCTGCCTTGGCGGCAGAGGTGCTCTTTTATGGATGCTTATTGCTGCTTTTTTCGGTATGGCTACAAAATATTCCGAAGGCTTTCTTGCTGTCTCTTATACACATAA